>CAXGZT010000001.1:0-67065 GCA_964014335.1 uncultured Campylobacterales bacterium
GATCAATGTGGGTCTCGTGGGCTCGGAGATGTGTATAAGAGACAGGATATATGCCGCAGTCAGCACCTGCTATGGGAGTTGAGCTAGCACCAGAAGGTCAAGCTTTACTTTATGGTAATGCTGTCACACCTGAAGAGGCAATGAGAGATGCTGCTAAAGCATTACTTACAAAGAAGAATCCAACGATCTTCCCTGGTCCACAAGTACTATGGGACTGGAAAGATGATGTTGCCGAGAAATCTGCAGCGCTTTTAGATCTTGCATCTGAGATTCCAAATTGTAAAATTATTCCAATGCCAGATTACAGACCTAAATATCCAAAAATCGATGTTAAGGCTGAGATCAATCCGAATCACCCAAATCTTACAATCCTTGATAACAGAATCGAAGCTTGTATTTTTGTTGGTGTACACTGTCACTACGCTAATCTTTCACTTAGAATGATCCGTGCTGGTACTAGTTGTTATACAATTGCATTATGTGCGTATATGGGACATGAAGAAGCAATGGCATCAATCAGAGATCTACATGCATCTGATATTCAGAAATTCAAAGAGATCATTATTGAAGAAAGAAACAAACTAGGAATTGAGTGGGAAACTACTCTACCACCTGAAAACCCGTCTTTAGAAAAAGAGGATTTCAGTACATTATCACCGGCTGATTATGGCGAGTACAGAAGTCTCATCATGACCAAAAAAGGTGAGCATGTTACTGAAACTGAATAAAGGAGAAAACAGATGAGTGCACAACAAAGACCAACCCCAGAGAAAAAACTAGTAGATATGAACTACCTGTTAAAGGAAGCTCCAAGAGAGAAGCACTTTATTACAGGTGCTCAAGCGATGGCAGAAGCTGTTAAAAGAGCAAACGTAGATATGGCAATCGCTTATCCTATTACACCGCAATCAGAGGTAATGCACCTTGTAGGTGATATTTATGCGCAAGGTCACATTAAAGAGTATTACAGAGCTGAAGAAGAGCTTGGTACAATGTCAGCTATCGCTGGTGCTGCAAGAGCGGGTGTTCGTCTGTTTACGGCAACATCAGGACCAGGTTTACTACGTGGTTTAGAAGCAATCGTATCATGGTCAGGTCACCGTGTTCCAGCTGTACTTGGTATCTTGACTCGTGTTGTTAATGCACCTTTATCAATTCAGCCAGATAATATCGAAATGGCATACATGATGCACTGTGGTGCTGTTATGCTACATGCTGAAAACCAGCAAGATACATTCGACATGACACTAGCTGCATTTGCTATTACAGAAAAAGTTGACGTTTATATTCCAGTTGCAGTTGCTACAGAAGGTTTCTTCGTAACACACGCTAAGGGTTACGTAAACATGACTTCGGAAGATCTGGCTCTAAACGATTTCGATCCAATTGCAGCTCCGGTTCCGGCTATGGATAATGAAACTCCACCAGCTAGAATCCAGCGTGATGCTCCGGTTCAAAAGTCAAACTTCATGTCTTACCTGATTCACTCAGTATGGCAACAAGAGATCTGGGATTCAAACAAGCGTGCAATGAAATATATCTATGAGTACCTTGGTGGACCGATCGAAGTTCAAAACCCTGAAGCTGATATATTCGTTGTTGCTTCTGGTTGTGCGGCTGCTCAAGCTCGTGAAGCATGGAGATATGCTCAAGAAGATGGTTTAAGTGTTGGTCTTATCAAAGTAAGAGCAATCAGACCATTCCCAATTGACGAAATCAGAGAAGCTGCTAAAAATGCTAAGGCACTAATCGTTCCTGAGCACAACATTATCGGTTGGTTATCTAAAGAAGTTAAAGCAGCTATTCCAAACGGTGGAATTGTTGTAGAAGGTCCAAGAGTATACGGTGGTATGACACTTCCAGTTGAGTTGATTATGAAAGAAATTCACACGTCTCTTGGCTTAGAGTACGATTTAAAATTATAAAGAAGGGTATATTATGAGCTTAAAATATATAACTCCGGCAGAGAGATTTAAAAAATATCTACCAAAAGATTATGTAGAACTAGTTGACTACGGTCCGTTCGGAAAGACTCAAGATGAAGCTGGTCCAGGTAACATGGGTCAATTCAAAGAGTTAATGGAAGAACACCCGATGTGTTCTGGTTGTTGGATGGCATACTATATCAGATTGGTTTTTGCTTCACTTCCATGTCCTGAAGAGACAGTAACACTTGGTACAGCCGGTTGTGGTCGTCTTGCGATCTCTCAAGCTGCTGTTCCATTTATCTATGGTAACTACGGTGACCAAAATGCGATGGCTTCTGGTCTTACTCGTGCGTTCCGTCTACGTTTCCCGGATAAGCACAAAGACGTTATTACTATCGCCGGTGACGGTGGTACTATGGATATCGGTTTCTCTATGACTATGCACTCATGGATCCGTGGTGAAAAATTCACAACGATCATGCTTGATAACGAAGTTTACGGAAATACTGGTGGTCAAGAGTCTGGTATGTCTCCTAAGGGTGCTATCCTTAAGATGGCTCCACTAGGTAAAAAAGGTGAGAAAATGCCTGCAACTGCATTGGCGCAAGCTGCTGGTTGTGTGTATACGGTAAGAATGTCTCCGACAAACATCAAAAAAGCTGCAAAAATCATTCGTAGAGCGATCTTTGTTGCACGTGAAGTTGGTCCAACATTCATTCACGCTTATACTTCATGTAACATCGAATACTCTATCCCTACTGAGGATGTATTCGCAGATGCAAAAGAGAAAGAGAAAACTCGTTTTCAGTTCGAAGAGTACATGACTGATGAAGCTAAAGCAGTAATCGAACGCGTTGAAGCTGAAGAAAAAGCAGCGAAAAGAACTAAAAAAGCAGAGGCGGTTTAATATGGCTGAGAATACTAAGAAAGAAAGATATAATATTAGAATCTCCGGACTAGGTGGACAGGGTGTTGTTACCACTGCCCACATCCTTGGTTCTACTATGGATAACGCAGGTAAATATGCATCTTTGGTACCATTCTTTGGTTCTGAAAAACGTATGGCACCGGTTGAAGCGTATGTTAGAGCTTCTAATCAACCAATCTACGAAGTAGGTGAAGTTGTTTACCCGGATATCATTATGATCTACCACTCACAGGTTGTTACACACGGTAAATCATACACTATGCCTTTTTACACGGGTCTAAAACCAAACAGCTTGATCATTATCAATACTGATCATGATGTTCTTAATGAAGACGATATTAAAGTTCTTAATGATCTAAATGCGACGGTTGTACAATTTGATGCGACAGGTCTAGCAATGAAAATTGCCGGTACTGAACTTGCGACAAATATGGCGATGATGGGTATGCTTCTTGGTCTTACAAAACTTGTAAATACTGATAATATCGAAGCAGCGGTAAAAGAGCGTTTCCTAGGAACTTCTTTTGTTGCTTCTGGTGGTACAGCTGCTCTGGATTCTGCAATCGAGAAAAAGTTTAAGAAAAAAGAAGAGCTGCTTGCTAAAAATATGGAAGTTATCAACAAAACTTTCGAAATGGCTGATTCTGTAGATATCACTGGATCTGACCTAATCGTCAAATTCGACATATAGGGAGAAATAAATGTATTATGTAGCAAAAGTAGATGCAGCTAAATGTGCTGAGTACAAGTGTAATACTTGTACACTATATTGTCCAGAAGCGAATACGCTTATGTTCGACAAAGATCGTAACACATCATGGGTAGATGAAGATAGATGTAAAGGGTGTGCACTTTGTGTATACGTTTGTACTGACATGCTTGATCGTAACTGTATTACAATGGAAATGGCTGGTCACGAAGACTAATATTTTCAAGACCTTAGTCACCCTCCTGGGTGGCTGGGCCAAATGGTGTTTCCTGACATCATTTCAACAACATTATCTGCACTTTCATATAAAAATTTCACATTAATCATAGTAAAAGTTTTCTGCCACTTCACTTTAAATTAAAACACCTTTAAAATAAGCCTGTGCTATACAGAGTATTACTTTAACTGTTTTTCAACAAGTTAATTTTAGACAATAATGATAAAATTACGCAATTAAAACCAAAAGGATTGTAGTGAAAGTTACAGTAGAAAAAGTAGATGATATAAACTTCATTATGAGCGGTACAGTTGAAAACAGCGTGATTGAAGAAAAGGTTGCAAAACTTAAAGCTGAAGCAAAAAAAGCAGAGAAGAAAGACGAATCTGCGGATGAAAACCTTGAGCAGGATGCGGCTGGGCAAGTGTTTCAAGACTTCATAAATGCCGGGATCAAAGAAGCTAATTTAGACGTTGAAAATATTTTGGGCCAACCCGGACTTAAGAAATATGAGCAACAAGACGATTGTATTTATTTTGAAGTAGACGTCGCGATTAGCCCTGAGATCAATGTTGATATCGATTATAACGAGATCGCTCCCGCTTATACAAAACCTACTGCCAGTCCTGAAGCGGTAGAAGCCAAACTTGCTGAATTCGCTCAAAAGCAAGCACCATTTACAAAACTTGAACAACCAAAGGCAATTGAAAACGGCGATGTTGCTGTTATCGATTTTACGGGCTTCATTGACGGCAAAGTTTTTGAAGGCGGCAGCGCTGACAAGTTTAATATCAAAGTCGGTTCCCAGCAGTTCATTCCTGGCTTTGAAGAGCAACTTGTAGGAATGGAATATGGCGAACAGAGAGATGTCATCGTAAGCTTTCCAAAAGACTATTCAGCCGAAGATTTAGCGGGTAAAGAAGCCAAGTTTGTGGTAAAACTTCATGAAATTCAAGAACAGCGTGCCGAGACTATAGATGACGCTTTTGCACAAAAAGTATTAAATAATAAAACAGCTACGCTTGATACACTGAAGAAACAGTTTGCAGAACAGGTAACGGCCGAAGAGCTATCGCAAATTTATATGCGTGACATTAAACCAAAGCTTGTCGAAAACCTGCTCGCAAAATTTGACTTTACCTTGCCGAATAATATCGTCGAACAAGAGATAGACGCAAAGGTCCGTGAAAAGACAAGAGGGTTCACTGAAGAGCAACACAAGTCTTATATGGAAGATAAGGGTAAATTCAAGGAGCTTAGAGAGTCTGTACGCGATGAAGCAAGAAAAAGCATCAAAATGGCACTTATTGTCGAAGCCCTAGCCAAGAAAGAGGGTATTGATGTACATGAACAAGAGGTAATAGCGGCCCTAGGTTACCAGGCTACGATGACCGGCCAAGACCCTCAGGCACTGGTTAAATACTACCAGGACAACAACTTGATGACATCAGCAAAAATGGGACTCACAGAAGATAAACTTTTCGGACATATACTCGGGTTTCATAAGGCGTAAGGGAACCTTGCTACTTATGAATGAGGAAGAGAATAACTGGATCCAAACGCTTTGGGACTGGGCAGATGAACACTCTGTTTCAGATTTGGAGTGGATAGAGCACGACTCTTATTTAAAGGGCGGTTATTTCAGAGGACTGCCGCGGGAGAAAGAGGCCTTAGTCAATCTGACCGAACTGAACCTTCTTGGTAGTCAACTCCCATACCTACCCCCAGAGATTGGGAATCTAAAAAATTTAAGAAAGCTCTATCTTTTAGGGAATCAATTATCAGAACTTCCAGCCGAAATAGGCAATCTGATTCATTTGGAAGAGCTTTATGCCGCCGGAAACAGCTTAAAGCAGTTGCCGGTGCAAATCGGTTCTCTGAACAGTCTAAAGCTTCTCCTGCTGCAGGAAAATGATCTTACCGAACTTCCCAAAGAGATCGGGAAATTACAAAAGCTAGACACATTAGAGCTGGGAAAAAACCGGCTTACATCCCTGCCAACAGAGATAGGACAACTACACAATCTGACCAAATTAACACTATGGAAGAATGCACTCACATCACTTCCTAAAGAGATAGAAAGCCTTAAAAATTTAAAACTGCTTGATTGCATCTATAATAAGATCGCGTTAACGCAAGATAATGTTCAATGGCTAGAAGAGTTGGTTTCCAAAGAGTGTTCCGTCACCCTGTAAGAAGCACTCTACCGTTTAATAAGGGGCATAACCGATCTTTGATTACGTGTATCAAAGCACTTGATATAGCTCGTGATAGATTGAATGCAGATAATTCCTTTAAAATATAAAGACTGGTTTCTTATGTTCCATGACTGCACTCCAGTCTACCTGAGAATTTAGCACCCGCAAGATGTTCCACAGCCTGAGTCGGAACTTTCCGTACTGCAACTTCCTGTACTGCAGCTTCCAGCATTGGGGTTCTCAACCACCCTAATAGCAAACTCATGATCACCGACTCTTTGTGGAACAAATAGATGTGCTGTACAAAAATCTTCGTTCATAAATTCTGCCGCGATGTTTGTATAGTTATATGCATCTTGTTGATTTTCAAATGTTTTTTCACTCGCATATTCACTTCTTTTAAAACATGCACATTCGTGTTCCATTTTTACTGTATACATAAATTTCCTTCTATTAATCATTTGTGGAAGTATAGTCATGATAACTGAAACCGGAGGAGTGTTTAAAGAGCGTTGTTTTTTTATAATAAAAAAATTATTTTCCGCTTCTTGACTCCTGTCAATAAAGAAGGGCCTCTTTGAAGCTATAATTTATTCATCAGATCTTGTCGAGGAGATGGAATGTTAATGAAAATAGGTGACGTACAGCAAGTATCAAATGCAATGATGAATATGCTGCATGAAGAAGAGATAGGGATAATCAATGATTTTCATGATGCGGTAATAGCAAGAGATATAGAGAAAATTGATGAGCTTTTCAAGGTTGTTTTATTTGATGTAGAGGATCACTTTAGGACTGAAGAGGAGATGATGGAACAGAGTAAGTTTTATGCCATGCAGATGCATAAGTCTGAGCATGATACGATGCGAAAAAAGTTATATGACCTGCACGAAAGATGGGAACTGCTTAAAAGTCCAAAAGAGGTGCAAGAATTTCTAGAAGAGGAGTTTAAACGTTGGATCACTTTACATATATCAAGATGGGATTCGGAAACGGCAATGCATCTTGGTGATACAAATTAAAAGTGCTTTAGGTAAACTTTGGGAGTTTTCTCAAAGAGAATGCAGTATCTATTCCCACAAAAACTGTGAGAATAAGAAATAAGGAAGTACTCAAAAGTTAGTTGAGTGCTTGCTCATCATTTTTGAATTTTTGGAAGTATTTACTAACAATCGTTCCAGTTTGCATATTCTCAATTTTTGAGAAGATAACATAACTAATGATACCGTGGATAACGAGAACAATAATTAGTCCTTCAAAGATACCAACCTTAAATACTAACCCGGCACAGACGGTTGCAAGCAGTACAGCATAAGGTCCAAATTCTGCAGTGTGTAACAGACCTAAGAACATTTTAATACCAACAAACGACATAATAATTGCCAATGCAAAGTACGGTAAATAGTGTAAGTATTGAGAGTTTAATACAAAGAATGTAATTAGTACACCAATCACCAATACCGATAGTTTAGTATACGCACCTGCAAGACGGTTTGTTGATGATTTTGCTAATCCATCAAGGTTTGTCATACCACCAAAGAAGCTGGCACCCATGTTTGATACCCAGATTGATAATAGTGAGTTGTTTGAATTAGATGGACGTTTTAATGGATCGATTTTTTCGATTGCTGCATTACTCATAACTTGTTCAATAACATCAACCACAGCCAGCATCAACGAGAAGAAGATTGCATAAACCCATAAACCTACTGAATCAAAATCAGGGATTGGCAATGCAAGAGCGAACTCAACATCTTTTACATCAAGCATCTTTACATCAACAAATAAAGAAGCCACGATACCATAGACAATCAAAGTAAAATACGGTAACGCTGGTTTTGTATCTTTAAACATTTTAAATAAAACAAGAAAAAGAATTGTACCGACTATTGACAGTGCAATGATTTGGATACGAGCATCGCTAAAAAACTCTTCACCTACAGCCATACCGGCTGGTAACATCCATAAGAAAGGTAAGAATTTAAGAGCAATTTTTAAACCGATACCAGCCAATAAGCCTTCAACCAAGTACGATGGAACAGCCATTAAAAGATAGCGTTGCCAGTTAAATTTCCATATGATTGCTTGAAATGTTGCCGTCATAAAAATAATAAAGGCCATGTTTTCCATTCCGAATTTTGCAACCCCCATCGCAAGAATTGGGGCTAAACCTGCTGCAATTCCGGGAGCACCTATATAGTTACCTGGACGGAATAGAGCAAATATGAATGCTATGAAGGATGCAAAAGCAACTGTTGCAAGTCCTACTTGAATTGGATAATCTGACATCAAGGCAATACCAATAGATAATGGGATTGCCATGGTTGCCGTAATGACACCAGCTGAGAGGTCACGAGTAGCATATTTTGCAACAAATGCTGCAGAGCCGTGATCAACGTTCTGGTTTTGTTTAGTATCTACGTTTTCCATGTTTTACTACACCTTTGTAATGTTATTTTATCTTTCACTCAAAAGGCCCGACACTGAGTATCGGAGTGAATGAATTGATTTTAAATTATTCACAAACTTTAGCTTGCGAGTAATTTTTATCAATGTTAGGAAATTATTCCCAAACAAACTACATAATTGTATATAGAATACTGCCTATAAAATTAAAAAAAAGGACACAAAAATATTTTTTATATAAAGAGTTACCATATGTAAACAATTTTTTTTGTATTATCGACTAAATATATCCTATATTTTCCCAGCATTAACCCTCCAAAGGTCCTTATGATGTACCCTTATAATGCCACTAAAAGTCAAGACACAAATCTAGTTCTCTAAACTCCACCTCATTATGCTACCAGTTCAACACTTTCAAGACAAATATTCATCGGTTTTTAATAGTTGCGTGCGGAATGAATCTATTAAAATTGTAAAAATGGATCTAAGTCCCGTTTGTGTCTTATGATGAGGGGTTAAATCATAAAAGACAGACAGGATGACCTCTCTTGAGTTAAAAGAATTTTCCTCTTTTGGACCTTAGTTTGAACCACTATCTTTTGGCGGGGCTTGAGTTCCATCAAACCCGATTGTCACCTTGCTCTTATTTACAAGCTCTCTTGCGTCTTCAATGTCTTCATCATCTTCATCATCTGCGGGTCTTTCGGTAACATGTATTACGATCTTTTCACCATAGTCTACCGCTTCAAAGAAGTGTTTCATACAGAATTGCTGATTCATCAAGCACTCTAACACACGCGCTTTATTGATCATATCTTCTCTCGTCTCGAAGGTCATATTATTTTCAAAGTCGCTCTTTTTAAAACAACTGCACTCTTTTTCCATCTCTATTTTATACATTTTTTTCCTTTAATTTTACGATCACATCTCTTTGATGACAATGAACTCGCCATTCTCATATGAGTAGACCTTTTTAGCCTCTCTGTCAATAATGACAGGGCGTATCCATTCGTTTAAAATAAACTCTTTTGCTATCGAGTTCTCAACGGCTTTTCCCACCTTTTCTAACGGTGCTTCCACGAAGGAAATCAGTCTTACCGGCTCATGGTATGCTTTTCCCTCCAGATGAACCGACTGGGTTGGCAAACCGATCTTCAAATCACTATAGTTTCCACTAAATACACCCACTTTTGAAACGATGTTATGATACACCTTAGAGCCTGCGCCATACACATGGTTATCAACCGTAGAGAAATAATGTTCGAGGTTGATCCACTCGCCTACTACTAAGGGTCCATCGAAAATGCGTGTCAGGATCTCGGCATCATCATTATCAACTTTCCAGTCATACGAGTGCATAAAAAATCTGTTGTTTAACTCTAAATGCTTTGTATAATCTCTAGGCCCTGCAAATACGCCCATATTACGTGCAAGTCCCCACTCCGGTCTAGGCTCGGACCAGTCCATTGCCTTAACCATCATATCATTTTGCGTATGGGCACATGGAAGAGCTTCGGATCTCTCCTGTCTTGACGTTTTAGAGGCTTCATTAAAATCACGCATGATCTTGAAGAACTTCGGTGCCTCTTCAGCCGTTAATATGTCAGTATCGTAAAACTTGATCTCATCCGTCGTTGTGATATGAAGCCCGGGCATAAACTTCGTACTATCCGGGATATCTATACCCTGCTCTTTGATCTTCTCTCTAACCTCTTTGGTATTAGCGATCATACAGAGTGCCCTTGTATTCGGCAAAGAGATATTACCGCCACAGGCACCACAATCAAGAGCAGACTCAAACGGGTTATTATCCGATATACTACCGTGGCCGATAATCGTTACAAACTCTGGGAAGTTATCAACCTGACCTATCATTGTCAGGTATTTATATAAATACGAAACCTTCTCGTCAAGTGTAAAGCCTACCATTGCCAGTTTATTTCTCTGGTATTCATAATCTGCTGGTGTGATCTGATAAGCAGATTTCAGTTTTTCGATGATCTCGTCTGAAATATCAAGCTTTAGTTCCGTACCAAACAGAAGGTGGTTTCTTACTGCTTCAATCTCAATCTCAGAGAAATCTTTTTTCGAACTGTCCGCTAAGACAGAGTCAATGATCTTTGTATGAAGTTTTTTGACATAAAACTCAATCTCATAAGATGAGAGCTTGTCAAGCGTATAACTTGTCTTTGGTTTGCTTGGCTTGAACTTTGACAGGAACTTGTTTGTCTTTTGAGGCAAGAAAGTCTTACCGAATAGATTGATACCAAAAATCCATCCAATCGCCTCAACCATGATATACGGCGTATAAGGATTGTTTTTCAGATCACTCAAAACTTTTTTAGTCGTTTTATTCATCCCTTTTTTCGAGCTATACTCGTCATGCGATTCAACAGGTATCTCAAACACAACATTGTGCGGTTTAACAATAGCCGGTGCTAAAAAGAGTTCATGCGCCTTGTCGAACTCAACAAAGTTAATTGGAAGACCAAGAAAACCACCGGCACCATATGTTTTATACGCGCCCATTCCTTCAATAGATCGACGCATTACCTCAGAACGAACGTCCAAACAAAAGGTAGCCGAAGCAAGAGCCGGTTCCTCCTCCTTTTCTTTAACACCGCTGATCTTTTCAACGTAAGAACTGATATACGAGTCTTCCAATGATTTAAGCCAGATATACCCCTCTTCCTCTCTTAACTTCTCAATGATTGTCGCAAGTTCGGTTAAAGGAAGATCGCTTTGCAGAACCTCGTTTGAGTGCTGTATCTGCAAGGCATCAAGATTCAACTCTTTCGTAATATGTTCTGATAAGACCTTAGTCGTCTTTTCATTATCTTCCAGGGCATCCAGTTCAGCTCCAAAAAGCATGTTTTTGTGCTTAAGAATCTGCAAGATAACATCACTGAGGTTTTCGTTAGCATAGGCTTCAAAAAGCTCAAAGTTATTGATCCTGTTTTTCTCTACGGCCTTTAGTTCATGATAGAGCCTAACCGCAATATAATCGATCAGTGCAGACGGGTAGTGCTGCTGTGATGCGTAATCCGGGTCTTCAGAACGATACTTGATGAAACCGGCCCAACCATGCAGTTTAAGAAGATGTGTCAGGAAGTATGACTCTACATCTTTGACACGAAGCTTTTCCAGGGTCTCTTCCACATAACTCTGAGCATCTTTTTCGTAAGCAAAGTTTTCAAACAATTTAAATGCTTCAAACATACCAAGCTCTCTGTTCGGCATATTTAAAGTTGTCTGGTCTTCATCTAAAAAGCGTGAGATAAATTCAATAATATCTTTTTCGACGCTGTCTTTCTTGTCAAGTCCGAAGAGTGCATCATTGATCTCATACAGGGTCATATGTTTGGTCAATTTATTCAACCAAGCCTTTTCATCATCATAGATCGAGTGCTCTTTTAAATGTGAAAAAAGTGCACTGTCAATCTCTTCTTTTTTAGAGATAAACTCTATTCTAAGGCTTCTCCATTGCGGACTTACTTCCATCAGGAACTTCTTGGCAAACTCCATAGGAATCTCAAAGCCTTTATCAGAAAGAACCTTTTTGATATTCTTCTCAAGTATAGTACTATCGATTTTACCTTCTTTATACAGATCCATATAATAAGAGGAGTCCATATAAACCTTACCGCCAAATATGCTTTGAGCCTTACTCAACCCATCTTTAAAATGCAGGTTTTCAAAACCTTTTAAAGGGTTATGGTGAATGAATGATCCGATAGGCCAGTAATGTGGCACTGTAGCCTTTACAGAGTCTAGTTTTTTTATAATACTCATAATAGCATCTCCTTAAACCCATTTACGCTTAGTATAAGAAGTAACACGACAATCATAAGATGCGTTGCTTTTTCTTTGGATGTCATGTGGACATAATGAATATTTGAGTTTGGTCGACCAAAAAGCGTCTTCTTCATCACTCTCATAGCAAGGAAAAAATTACCAAAAAACAGCGTTATAATCACAATATACCAAAGCGAACTGGGCTCGCTGTTAAAGATATAGCTTAGAAAATACAGTGAGTTTGGAAACGGTGGATAAAGCGCCAAAGCAATCAGATAAAATGTCAGATAAGTACCGATATAGGGTCTGACCAGTGTAATCCCCGTTATATGGTGATAATTAGCACTTCCATAGTTTTTCTCATAAAACTTCGCGATCAAATAGATACCCATTAATGATACTAGCAATGAGGTACTGTACATCGCACCCTCATTCTCAAAAAGAATGAAAAAAGGTGCGTTCACAAAGATAAGGTAATACCCCAGCTTATAGAAGTTTGTTGTCTTGGTCGCTTTATAGATCGAAAATATTGAACTTATAAGTGCAATCACCACGAAAGAAGCGCTATGCTCATTTGGCATAAACCGTGAAGCCACAACTGCGCCTAAGAGTAAAAGCCCACTGATCAAGAAGATATGTTTACTCTTCAGCAGTGAAACCTTTTCTAAAAGGATGTAGTATGGCAGCCCGGCAGCTAATATGAACAATGCGATATTAGGTATCATGCTTTATCCTTTTTAAAAATTTTGAATAGACTGAAATAGTGTCCCTCTTTTACTAAGAACTTGTAAAACAACCACTTCATGTTATTAGGTTTAAATTCCGCTTTTGGAGTGTCCGTCAAATGCTGTTTATACATAAACAACCATCCAATAATCATAATAGCAGCCACTATGATAAGTGATGTCACGATGGTCACATTAAGCGTTGCAGCTTTGTAAAACAGCAATGCATCATCTCCATAGATGAAGTGTTCAAGAGCCAATCCGACGAATTCATACGTAAACAAGATAATGATAAACGAACTGACTAAGGCAAATATCACCTTAAGTGATTCTGACTTTGACACCTTGAAAAATGACAAGAAAAGCTGGGTACCTGTCAACCAAGCAAATGCCAAAATCACGATTGAAGCATTAAACTCAAAGAACTCTTCACTCAGCACCATCTTGACACCGATAAAGACAAGTACCGGCAAGATAGTAAAAAACGCCAAATAATTAAAGATCTTTTTGCTATTACTTTTGATCTTCTCTTCCCAGAAAAGCTCATAAGTAAGACGCTTAGGAAGGTTCGAATCATGTCTCGCCAACTTAATAAGGCCACCCGACTCCAAGAAAAGAGAGGCTTTAAAGATACCGTGAACCATAAGGTGGTAGATTGCAAGAGAGAAAGCGCCAAGCCCAACTTCCATAATCATGTATCCCATCTGTCCTACTGTTGAATATCCAAGAGAACGTTTTATATCAGAGACGACAAGCATAACCAGCGATGCGAAGATAGCGGTGAAGAGGCCGACCACAAAAGCGATGTTAAGTACAGCCGGTGTCAGTAGTAGCAAGTAGGCGAGCTTATTAAGTAAAATCCCGCCAACATTAACGACTCCCGCATGCATAAGCGCCGAGACAGGCGTAGGAGCCTCAGACGTGTATGGCAACCAGATATGAAACGGTGCGATTGCTGACTTCATCATCGCTGCTATCAAGAAAAGCAGTCCTATCATAAAGATTATTGGATTGTCAACGGGGTTTTGAGACATGGCCAACCATTTTTCACTCAATATCGCCAGATCAAAACTTCCGAACGTTTTATAAGTCAATACAACTGCAAATATAAATACGAGATCAGCCCCTTTATGAACAACCATCGTCCACTTGGCATTTTTAACGGCAGAGTTTGAACCTACGTTGAATGAAACAAGAAGGTATAGACTAATACTCATCAACTGCCAGGCTAAAGCAAGTACGATAAGGTTATTACTCATAACCAACAGGTAAATTGCCGAGAAGATAAAGTTTAAAAGAATAAAGAATCTTCGATAACCCGGTTCGTCCCACATATATTTAGTCGCATATTTACGAATAACCAACCCTAAAATAGCGACATAAGGAACCAATATCGCCGACAGCTCATTGTAGATCACTAAACCGTCAAAGCCAATGATCGGAGTACCGTTGCTGATAACATGGTATGTTCCATACAGCCCAAGCAGTGCGACCATGCTTGAGAGCATTATACTGATTTTCGGAATAAGCTCTTTTTTGCTCACAAAAAATAGAATGAACGCTATAACGATCGGAATGCTTGGAATAAGCAATATTATTTTTTCCACTAAAAACTCCTATAATCCACTAAAAATTCCTATCTACTAAAAATTCCTATCTATTAAATGTTAAGATTCGCCATCAATTATGGCCAGTACACTAACTCATAGTGAAATGAACACGAAGTTTTATCAAAACTACCTTCATAAGACCTTTGAAATTATAAATTAATGTTTTAAATAATGGTTATATAAAAAACACAATTATACCCAAGAGTTGCACTTCAAAGTTTGATGCTGCCACTTTATGGTGTGGCTTAATTCAATATCAATGAGAGTGAGCATATCCTCATACTACACGCTTTCTTCTGCTATAGTCCAATAGACATTTTAGATAAAAGCCTCGACTCCTTCAACATGCAGACCTTCAATAAACCATCAATTGCGGAGGAGTTTAAAGCAGCATCTACCTAAACATCGGAATTCTTAATTTTTTAAATTGTATCCAACCACTGCTTAATCGCTTTACTATGAAGATTTTTAGCATTTATGTTTTTAAGTCAAGTTAAATATGCAAATTGCAATCAATTACGAAAGCTAAATTTTAGGTGCATCAGCAGTCGTTACTAACGCCACTCTGAGCTTTGAGTAAAAAAACTCAAGCGCAGTAGATGTCGCATAGGCCATACTTTAATATAGAGGTCATGATCTCCCGACAATATTTAGAGCACAACATTCTGTTTTTCCAGACACTTGTTACTTTTTGTAATGTAATTTCCCCCTGGTCAACAGGTGACAGGCGAACATTGTTGAAATGAAGTCACTGCCAATGATCAAACACTTTAGCAATCAAAGGCTCGTAGTTAACCAAACTCTACTGAGCGATGACTCCATTCAGCCAACAGAGAGTTAAAATGAGCTTTTAGCCGCGATATTTTCATACTGATGACCCTCTTGTCATTCATGCTTTGGAGAGAACTCTGCGTGTAAATAATTAAATAAATCCTTGCGTTATTTCTTTACCTGTTTGTAGCAATTCAAGTTTATTTATAAAAGTATTTTAATCTCTAAATTAAGGAAGAGTGAAAGGTTTTTTAAGTAAAGTCCCATTTGAGAAACATATTGAAAAACATAAACGTAGCTGATGAAAAATTTGTTATGAATACTGTAAGTGATTCGTTCTTGTAATTTTTTTGATGCTACATAACTAAATTATATATGTTCAATTCATCATATGGAGTATAAATGTATTATGTAGCAAAAGTTAATTCTGACATGTGTGCTGAGTACAAATGTAACACGTGTACACTATATTGTCCAGAAGCCAACACGCTAATGTTCGATAAAGATAGAAATACATCTTGGGTAGATGAAGATAGATGTAAAGGGTGTGCACTTTGTGTGTACGTATGTACTGATATGCTTGATCGTAACTGTATTACGATGGAAATGGCTGGTCACGAAGACTAATAAACTATAATTTATATTTAATTCAAGTTATAGTGTAGAAAAATTTAGAGGAGAACTTATGGCAAATCAAGGTCCTGCGTATTATTCACCGTATCCTGCGGCTACGTATGAAGGTGTAATCACACCTCCAGAAGGAAAAGCACTTTTATTAGAAGATGTGGTAGATGAAGAAATTGCAATGAGAGAGATTGCAAAACAGATGTTGACAAGAGAAAATGCGACTATTTTCCCTGGTCCGCAAGTATTATACGGTTTCAACGAAGAAGCGAAGAAGAAAGCTACACTTATCAAAGAGATGGCAGAAGTTCTTAATGCTAAGATGATCCCAATGTATGACTACAGACCAAAATATCCAAAGATTGATGCTGAAGTAGAGATCAATCCGAATCATCCAAACTTAACAATTTGGCACAACGATATTAAAGCAGCAATCTTTATCGGTGTTCACTGTCATTATGCAAATGTTGCATTAAAGATCGTAAGAGCAGAGACTGACTGTTATACAATTGCAATTTGTGGTTTGTCAGGGCATGAAGATGCTATGGCTACATTAAGAGACCAGCATTCTTCAGAGCTTGAGAAATTCATCAAAATAGCTAAAGAAGTTAAAGCTGAGCTTGGTAAATAGGTAGGAGATAATAATGAGTAAAATTACTGATATGACAGAAACACACAACTGGTCTGGACAGAAATTAGTTTCTACAGACCACCTGCTTTTCGAAGCTCCAAGAGAAAAGCACTTCATGACTGGTTCTGAAGTTTTAAAAGAAGCGGTAAAAAGATGTACGGTTGATGCGTCTGTATCATACCCTATTACACCACAGTCTGAAGCGGCTCACCTTATCGGTGAACTATGGGCTGAAGGTTATGTAGGTACATACTTCCGTGGTGAGAATGAGTTTGGTGTTATGTCTGAGGTTGCTGGTTGTGCGATGGCCGGTGCTAGAACGATCACAACGACTTCTGGTCCGGGTACACTGCGTGCAATGGAAAACTTTGCACAATGGTCTGGTACAAGAATCCCTTGTCAACTTATCCTTATGGCTCGTGGTATCAACTCACCACTAACTATTCAGCCGGACAACTTGGAAGTTTCTTACATGCTAGAAACTGGCTGTCAAATCTGGTACGCTGAAAACGTGCAAGAACTATTCGACATGTCAATCGCAGCATTCACAGTAGCTGAAAAGCCGGATGTTCATGTTCCGATTATTACAGTTGTAGATGGTTTCTTTGTATCTCACACACGTGAAGCGGTTATGCTTCCGGCTGATGATATTGCATTACACCCATACAACCCATATGCGGCTCCGTTACCTCCGATTGACTCTGAGACTCCTCCGGGACGTTTCCTAAGAGATCCATTCGTAATGAAGTCTAACTATATCTCTTATGCGACACACGCTTCATGGCAGTTTGAAGTAAGATCTGCAGTTGAGCGTTCACGTCCATATGCTGAGCATTACCTAAAAGGTCTTGTTCATGTTACTGGTGATGAAGATGCTGAGATTGCATTTGTTACTTGCGGTACTGCATCTAATCAAGCAAAAGAAGCACAAAGAGATTTAGCTAAGCAGGGTGTCAAGTCTAAAGTTATTAAACTTAGAACTATCAGACCATTCCCAGAAAAAGAACTTCTTGCAGCACTTGACGGTGTTAAGCATGTTTTCGTACCGGAATTCAACGTTGTTGGTTGGTTAGAGAAAGAAGTTAAAACAGCACTTTACAAGAAACATGACGCTGAAATAGTTGGCGGTCCAAGAGTTGCTGGTGGTATGAGCTTACCTTCTGAAGCAATTCTTAAAGAAGTATTTGAACACATTAACGTAGAAGGAGCATAAGATGGCAATTGATATTTATAAAATCAACCCTGAGTTTAGAGACATTATGCCTAAAGAGATCATTGATCTTGAGGAAAATGCAACATGGGCTCAAAACCAAGAGAAACCTCGTGGTATTAAAGAGCTTCCAGAAACAAAAGAGATTCTTGAAGAGCACTCACTATGTGCTGGTTGTCCGGAAGCTGCAGCTTTACGTTATGTACTTTCTGCACTGCCTAAACCGGAAGAGACAATCATCGTTAACTCAACGGGTTGTACGTCTTTAATGTTCCCGCACATCGCACTACATACTGTACACTCACTATTTGGTAACCAAAATGCAGTTGCATCTGGTATCAAAAGAGTTCTTGACTGGAGATTTCCAGATACTGAGAAAGATGTTGTCGTTCTAGCGGGTGACGGTGCTACAGTTGATATCGGTCTTGACTATACACTTCAATCTTTCTTCCGTCAGGAAAAGATCACGACGATCTGTTTTGATAATGAAGTATATGCAAATACTGGTGGTCAAGAGTCCGGTGCTACGGCAAAGGGTCAAGTATTTAAAATGGCTCCAACTGGTAAAAAGTTTGAAAAAGTACCTATGTGGGAACTTGCTACGACTTCTGGCTGTCACTACTCTATCAACATGACTGCATCTGCTCCAAAAGCGGTTGCTAAAGCAGTTAGAGAAGCGATCCTGGTTGCAAGAGAAATCGGACCGACATTCATCAATCTTTATACTCCATGTATCCTTGAGATTGGACTAAGTGCAAACGAAGGTCTTGGTGAGATGAAAGATCAAGATAAAGGTAGATTTACAGCATACAAGCATATTTCTCCAGAAGCAGAAGAGTTCTTGAAAAAATGTAAAGCGGAAGGAAAATTATAATGGCAAAAGATTCAATCAAAGTAAGACTTCCGGGTCTAGGTGGTCAGGGTGCGGTAACTGCTGCACACATCGCAGCAACAGCAGCAGATACTGATGGTTACTATGCTGTATCTAACCCATTCTTTGGTGCAGAAAAGCGTATGGCTCCGTCTGAGTCTTATGTAAGACTCGGTACTGTGCCTATTTACGATAGAGGGGAAGTTATTTACCCTGATATCGTTATGATTTTCCACCCACAAGTTATTACTATGGGTAAATCATACACTATGCCTTTTTATGCAGGTATTAAAGAAAATGGTCTGGTTATCATCAACTCTGACAAAGACCTTTTAACTGATACGGATAGAAAGATCCTTGATGACCTAAACGTTAAAGTACTTACAAAAGACTTTACTCAGTTCGCTATCGATAAAGCTGGTACAGAACTTGCAACAAACATGGCTATGCTAGGTGCACTATTTGGTGCTCTTGGTACAGTTTCTAAGCCTGCTATTGAAGAAGGTATCAAAGACCGTTTCCTTAAGAAATATACAGCTTCAGGTGGTACGGCTACACTTGACTCGGTTATTGAGAAAAAATTCAAGAAGAAACAGGAACTTATCCAGAAAAACCTTGACACTGCATCTGCAGCATTTGATCTAACTGCTGCATGGGCAAAAGAAGTTGGTCTAGAGCAAATTCTAGAGCCTGCTAAGAAGTAATACTTCATATTACAACTGTGCCTTTGGTACAGTTGTAACACCCCCTTGATTCATTAAATTTCTTTCATAAACCTTTGCATTTAACACAAGAGATTATGAAATAAATTTATTGCAAACACCCACTTACACCAAGTAATTTATAAGGCATAGACATGATTCAATCATTTATCATTACAGGATTTTTAGGCGTCGGAAAGACTACAATGCTCACCAATACGGTCAAAGAACATTTTTCTGACAAGAAAGTCGCTATTATTGTAAACGAGTTTGGTGATATCGGCGTAGATGGTAATATACTCAGCAATGTATACAGTGAAGTACTTGAGATATCAGAAGGGTGTATCTGTTGTCAACTGGCCCAAGAGTTTGAAAGCGGTGTCATAGAGATCATGAATAAATATAATCCTGAGATAATCTTTGTAGAGACCTCAGGTGCATCTGAACCTTTTCCCATCTTTTTATCCTTGCAAAATCTCGGAATCTCCGTTGAGGGCGTTATTTGTGTTGTTGACTCCAAAAACCTTGATTCCTATAAGGACAACTCCACGGCCAAGTATCAGATTGGCGGCTCAAACATACTCGTGTTAAACAAGACCGATCTCGTGAGCGATAATGAATTAGAAGCTGTAAAGAGAGATGTCATTGCAATCAAAGAAGAATACAATATTAAAAACACTCTTACGGGTCAGACTATATTTAATAACTATGTCGTAAACAGTGCCGAGCAGGGCCTCGTCGCCAAAGAAGTTTTTGAAGGTGTTTACAAAGTTGATGAGATTGTTGGGTTAGCAAAAGATTATGAACGCCTTGATCACACGATAAAAGACTCGATCACCCAGAAAGTTGCTTACCTCAAAGAGGACATTGAGTTTATGGATGTGGATGAAGTCTTAAAAAGCCTTCCCAAAAGCATCTACCGGGTAAAAGGCGTCGTACGGGTAAAAGATGTGCCAAATCCCATCGTGATAAACTACTCATTCGGCAATGTCTCATTTGAAGAGTTAGATGAGTATACTGAACCGTCCATTATGATATTTATCGGGGCAGCAATAGAGAGTGACGTGAATCAGTTAAATAAAAAGTTTGATTTTTTAAACGTGCCTCAATTTAAAATAAGCAGATAGTCTTTATTCCCAAGATAGACTTCTTGAAGCAGTAGTGCGGATTTTAGTGACTCCTGCTTTAAAGACTGCTGCGCCCGCTGTCAATCATAATTTTATATACCCGATACCTGCAGTAAAAAGCTTATCAGACTTAAGATCTGGCACCTCAAGATGCGGAGGCACAAGTCCTCTCTCATCCGCGCCAATGACCCGTATTTATAGAATCCCCGCGTAGAAGTTCTTTAAGTCGATTGAGGAAGTGTCTGGAAAATAGTTCAGTTATCTCTATTTAGACGCAAGACATAGCCCTTTCCCTGGACCGTGTCGATAAGACCCGTCCCTATACGCTTGCGAAGACGCAGGACAAGGTTACGCAGAGCATGTCCGCGATCCTCGACGCCGCCCCAGATAACACACTCCAAATAATCATGCGTAAGGGGACGATTGATATTTGTCATAAAGGTATGCATGAGGTTAGACTCTTTTTGACTCAAATGAACATCTTCATTATCAATATACAAGACCCTTCCGGAAACATCATATCTGACGTTTTCGCTAAGGTTCAGATGATTGTCATTCATCAGTTTCGAAACTTTGATATCCAGTTCAAGCAGATCGAAGGGTTTCTTCAAGTAATCATCACAGCCAACCTCATAAGCATTCATGATCGTCTCGATATCGTTATCCCCGCTCACCATGATGATAGGGACCTGAGGGTACTTGAGTCGAAGCTCTTTTACTAAAGCGATTCCGCTTGATTGAGAAAGGTTGATATCGATGATGTAAAGATCGTAAACGCTCTCTTTGACACCTTCCAAAACGCTGTCTGCATCAATATAATCGTCACAGAGCCAAGCCCTTTCTTCAAAAAAATTATGCATCAAGGATAAAAAAACCGTATCATCTTCTACTAGTGCACATCGTCTAATAATCGATCCTTTTGAGAAAAAATCATTTTTAATGCAGTCATTTTATCATAATAGTATAAAGTTGGGAAGAAGAAGTACCGGGAGGGTAGACCCGGGCACTTTAACATGTAAAAAGTAAATAAATTATCTAGACAGGCGTACAATCGGGGAAAGAGTCACGACCTGTTTCCAGCCTTAGCATGCATAAGTTGGATGTCAAAATTCTAATACAAAAGAGTTAATAGAGTGTAAATCACTCTACAACCATTGCATCCAGTACACTAAACAGCTCATCGCTTGCTCTTTCCATCTCTTCGAAATTTGCTATAACGATCGCCGGGTTCCCGCCATCAAAAGTCGTGCCCTCTTCCACAAAATGCATATTAGCATGCAGTTTCTCATGCACAGTTTTATGCGGTACGTTAATCTGCCTAAAGGCCTGAGTATGGCTGAATCTCTTAGCGGCTTCGGAATGCATCCACTCTCCGAGCCTGCATGTTTCAGCACTCTCAAAACTCTGGCCTTTTTTCTCATCCAAGGTGGTGGAATACGCAAAAGATTTCAAAATAATATGATCTATCTTAGCCAAGGTTACGAAAAGGCGGTTTTGAATCAGGTTGGCCGATTTCGCCGACGTTTTCGCTGTTTCATAAAAACCGGAAAAGGTCTCTTCAAAATTTTGGATCTCGTCGCTTGAACTCGTTGCCAACTCCGAGACATGTACAGAATTGCTCTGTATCTCGCTTGACTCTTGCTGCAGAGTCGAGATCGTTATCTCAATCTCCTGAGTTGCCTTTTGCGTACGTTCTGCAAGTTTTCTCACCTCATCGGCAACGACGGCAAATCCCCGTCCATGTTCTCCGGCACGTGCAGCTTCTATCGCAGCATTTAGGGCTAAAAGGTTTGTCTGGTCGGCAATATCTTTGATGAGTCCCACTATTTCAGAAATCTCCTGTGAACGGCTGTGCAGGCTTATGACACCCTCATGAGACGCACCGATAAGTTCATTAAGCTCTGAAAGCTTTTTACTTACAGAATAAACACTCTCCCTGCTCTTTTCCGCTTCATCCGCCGTGATCTGGGCATTCTCTACTATCCCTTCGGATTCCTCTTCGGCATTATGAACATCATCTTGGATCAATTTTAAACCGCCGGCAAAACCGCCGCCCAGATTATTAAATTTTGCGGCCACTTCACCGCGGACCTTTGTCCTATGACCCAGGGAGATCGCCTCGATCGAGTCATTTAGCTGTATACATGTTTCTCTCAGCATTCCATGCAAACCACCCGGAAAGGTGCGTCGGAAAGTCTTCCCGTCTGACGCCATGGCGATAGAGGTAGATACGTCACGCATAAAGGCTTCCAACTGATCGAGAACATCATTAACGGCCCAGGCCAACTCTTCTTGCCCCTTGTCTTCCGAAGAGATATGCGTAATCCTCTGCTCAAGGTCTCCTCTTGCCGTCGCATTAAGTACCCTGCGAATCTCGTCTCGAAGACGTACACTCATCTTAGACGTATTCGATTGCACAAACACAGAAGAGACAACGACCGCTAAACCGATGGCGGATATAATATACTCACCGTTAACAAGAGTATAAACCGTGACAAGCAGCAGCCCTGTCAGAAGCAATAGGCTCTGTTTATTCTTGAATAGTGATGATAAGTTCGTCATAGCTCATTCCTTTCTCTGCCAATAAGTCCGTTAATACTTTTGCTGAAGCTTCTACGCCGGCACTCTTTTCTACTTGAATCATCTTGGCGTACAGAGGTTTAATAATCTCGATCGCCTTTGGATTTGGTTTACGTCTGACGGAATAATATCCGATGATATTTCCATGCACGTCCAAAGAGGCCGTCACATTGGCAAATACCCAGTACTCGTTTTTGTTTTTGGTTTCATTAATAACGTAAGCAAAGACTTCTTCTTTCTTCTGTATGCGATCCCATAAAAGTTTGAAGACCGCCTTCGGCATATCCGGATGACGAATAATACTATGAGGTTTCCCCAGCAACTCCTCTTCGCTGTACTCAGCCATATTCATAAAAATACGATTACAATAAGTAATCTTTCCTCTTAAGTCTGTTTTTGAGACGATAAAATCATTCTCATCCATCTTACGTTCCATAAGTGACCCTTCCCATTTTATCCACGCATTATAACACAAGCATTTGGTAATAGAATCACATCAAAATAAAAATATTAATAAGGGGTATAAATAAAGCTGAGGAGTGTATATGGCAGAGAGGAAGGGATTCGAACCCTCGGTGAATTGCTCCACACACGCGTTCCAGGCGTGCGCCTTCGACCACTCGGCCACCTCTCTACATTTTTGGAGAAAGGAATTATACTTTGTCTTAAAGTAAATATTACTTAAACTGCCATATGGAGCCCTATTATAGGCAAAGAAAAAACGGTTTCATAAAGGTTTGCACAGATGTATGGTTACTCTTCATAATAAATATCTATTCAGAGTTGTTTCTAGATAACACAGCCTACTCTTCAATAGGCTCAAACTCTTCTTTTCGTTCACCGCAATCAGGGCATACCCAATCATCCGGCAGGTCCTCAAAGGGTGTACCCGGAGCGATGTCTGCCTCTGGGTCACCCAGGGCCGGATCGTAGATATAGCCACAGGTCGGACATCTATATTTTTTCATCACTTTCTCCTTAAAAAAAATTAAACTCTGCTCACGAGAGGAGTCACACCGGCGGCTCTCCTTCCTCACATTGTAAATCACGCAATATTAATTTCCACGATGGGTTCACAATTAGTTTCTACTATTAGAAATCATTTAACGAAGGAGAAACAAATGAAAAGTTTAATCAGAGTTTTATTAATAGGCACGCTTCTTGGGAGTACTGGCGCTTCATCCCTGATGGCGGATGTTAAAAAAGGTCAAAAACATTATCTCAAAACCTTTAAATCAAAATTTAAAATGAACGGTACCAAGTTTGCGGCCTTACATACCCAAGAGGAGTGGATCAGCTTGTTTGAAGAGGAGGGAAAAGGATTTGTGCTTGAGTTTTCACAGCGGTTTCCGAAGTCAAAAAAGCTTCTCTCCAAGCCAAAGGTGTGGAAAAAGCTTCAGCATGTCAGAGACTTTGCCATTGAATATGCAAGTGATTCAGGAAACGTACCCTCTTGCGGATAAGCTATGCACTGCATAAAAAAAATATTATGAAGGATCAATAATGAAAAGAGTTATACTTACACTAATGTTCATGAGCACGATCATGATGGCCTCAGACGGAGCTGACTTGTACAACAAATGTTCAAGCTGTCACGGAGTTATGGGCGACAAAAAAGCCCTCGGTAAGAGCAAGATCATCAATGAGATGTCTCAAGATGACTTAATAACTGCGATGAAAGGCTATCAGGACGGTTCTTACGGAGGCTCCATGAAGGCCTTGATGAAAGGTCAAGTCGCCAAACTGGATGAGGCACAGATAAAAAGCCTTGCAGAGCATATCTCAAGCCTTAAATAGGCTTGCAGTATAATAAAGCTATGAAACCAGAAGATACACAGAGCTGGATACTCATAGCATTTATCACTGTTTTGCTACTAAGCCTATATAAGATATATATATGCTCTTTAGCAAACCTTCTAATGGACAAGACACCCAAACAGAGCATAAAGAACTAAGTGATATTATTATCTTGTTTATACGTAACAACACGATATCATAGCCAAAGAATAAAGCCCTCTTTGCACAGATGATACGAGCAGAGGCTTTTGATCATCGGCTCTACAAAAGTTTGAATCTCAACCGCTTCAACCGACTGGTGCAACAACTCTTTTATATCTATAAGGCCAACTCACTTCCTGAACTGACAAAGTGTATTCAGGCTCAAAACCTCGAGTCCGTCGCTAAAGACTCAGGGACGATTGCTCTTTAAAAAAGTATAAATATCTTTATAGCTCTGCCAGGGGCTCACTGATATATAGGTGATCTCATGCTCCAAACAGAACTCTTCCGTTATCTTCGCTGCTTTCAAGAGATAAAAACGTGGCGCTTTGGGATAAAGATGATGTTCGACCTGGGTATTCAGTCCGCCATAGAACCAGTGAATAAGCTTTCCGCCTCTAACATTTCGACTCGTCCTGTTTTGCAGCTCCAGCCATGTGAACTCCCTGTACTTCTCTTCAGGGAACATTTCCAGGCCCAAATGGTTCGTGATGATCACGGCGCCGAACCAGGCTGACCACAGCAGGTAGATACCGATCACGACAGAGAGACCCTCTGACCAACCCAATGTATTTATGATGTAGATCGGGATGAAAGCATTCAAAGCCACTGCCGCCAGCTCACCCCAATACCTCTTCTTCAGTACATAATTAAGCGACTGTATCCAAAAGACAAAATAGAGGAGTGTCAAAAGCGGCCAAAAAAGGATATGCTGATTCCTGTGAAACCAGGACGGATAGTGATACTGCCCGGTAAAGGCGCCTCCGGCTGCATCTATATCCATATCTTTTCCGACAATATTCGTAAAGGTATGGTGCAAAAAGTTATGTTTGTTTTCCCACCATGAACGTGATATTCCCATGATCCCGTTTGCAAATATATAAGAGAGGTTCTTGTTCATCTGGCGCGAAGCAAAATACTGCCCGTGTATAAGATCGTGTGCGACAAAGGTCGAACGCATTATCGTAGTCGCAAAAAGAACCACGCTGACGAAGGGATGAAAGTTATTGACGGAATAGAGCGAAACAGCCAAAAGTGTGACCACGATAATAAACTCTGCCGTTGCCCGGCGCGGACATTTTGTATAGAGCCCTTCTGCCTTTATCTTTGTTTTCAAGTCGGCAAAGAGATAGTTAAACTCTTCATTCGTATATTTTTTTGCTGTCATAATAAACCCTTATAAAATCAAAACGGTGGTTTTAGTTTTATAAAAACTTGAGAGAACTATACTAAACGAGGGGGTGGGGAATAAAAACCCTGTAAAAGGATCTTTATTTGTAACGGTAGGTAATACGGCCCTTATCAAGACTATAAGGTGTAAGTTCAAGCTTAACCTTATCGCCTGGCAGGATCTTGATATAGTGCATACGCATCTTTCCTGCGATATGGCACAAGATCACGTGACCATTTTCAAGCTCAACACGAAATGTCGCATTTGGAAGTGCTTCGATAATTTTACCGTCAACTTCGATAACATCAGTTTTTGCCATCTTCTTTCCTTTATAAAGTTGATAGAATCTCGGCTTTGCCGTTGATAACCGCGACGGTGTGTTCATAATGCGAACCCCTTAAACCGTCTTCACTTACCACGTCCCAGCCGTTTTCTAATATTTTTGGTTGGCCATTCTTTTGGCATATCATAGGCTCTAGGCAAAAAACCATCCCATTCTTGATCTTCGGTCCCGCCTTTGGATTAGGAGCATCCAAATAGTTGGGGATTTCAGGATCTTCATGAGGTTTTTTCCCGATTCCATGTCCACAAAAGTTGCGCAAGGGAATATACCCTCGTCCCTTAATAAACTTCTCTAATTCAAAAGAGAGCTCTTTAAAGCGCATCCCGTTTCTTATAACGTCTATCGCGTGATAGAGGCTATCTTTTGCACAAGCAATCAAATCTTCATCTTCTTTGCTTATCTTGCCCACACCGACACTGATCGCAGCATCACCGAACCAGCCCTCGAGCTCAGTACCGATATCAAAACCGATAACGTCGCCCTCTTGCAATTTATAGTCCGTAGGGATACCGTGAATAATGACCTCGTTAAGTGAGCAACATACAGAAGAAGGAAAGCCGTAAAGGCCTTTAAACGAAGGTTTTGCACCCTGAGCACGAATAAAATCCTCAGCCATCGCATCCAGTTCTACCAGAGATGTACCGACTGTGGCATTTTCGCGCATGAGGTTCAAAGCGCCTGCAACAATCTTGTTGGCAGCGCGCAGTTTTTCTATCTCTGCAGGCTTACGAAGCGCAATCGCCATGGTTATAAACCAACCGCCGAAAGTGTCTCGTATTTTTGCATATAGACCTGAGCTTCGATCTTACGCATCGTATCAAGTGCTACTTGAACAACGATGAGAACCGCCGTCCCTCCGAAGAAGAACGGTACTCCCATACCCTTAACGATAACCCATGGAAGTGTTGCCACCAGTCCAAGGTAGATCGCTCCGGTGAAGGTCAAGCGGCTGGCCGTCTCGTTTAGAAACTCGGCTGTATGTGATCCCGGACGTACACCCGGGATAAAACCGCCCTGACGTTTAAGGTTCTCAGAGATATCTTTTGCATTGAAGGTGATCGATGCATAAAAATAGGCAAAGAAAACGACAAAAGCAAAGGTGAAAAGGTTGAAGAAATATGAGTTTGGATTCATAAGATCTGCAAGCATTTTCACTGCATCAGAAGTATTCTCGTTGATGTTTCCAGAAAGGATAGTCCCCGGGAACATCAAGATAGCTGATGCAAAGATAACCGGAATAACACCGGAGAGATTCACCTTTATCGGAATATAATTCATCACGCGCTTGTTCTGGTTTTGCATCATTACTTTTTTAGCATAAGTGATTGGCACACGGCGTTCACCAAGCTCGACGTAAATAATAATACCGACCGTAACAAGAATAACTGCAATGATACCGATGACCATCAAGAAGTTCATACCGCCCGTGTTAAGAAGCGTAATAGTCGAACCGATCGCTGAAGGGATCGAAGAGACGATACCCGCAAAGATGATCAAAGAGATACCGTTACCGATACCGCTTTGCGTGATCTGTTCGCCGATCCACATCAATAACATCGTCCCGGCCAACATCGAGATCGCTGCAATAAGCAAGAACTCATTCATGCTCGCGACCAAGATGGCCGAAGAACCGTCAGGTCCGGTCAGGTTTTGAAGCCCGACAGATACTCCGATAGCCTGGACTATAGTAATAACAATCGTCGCATAACGAATAATCTGCATATATTTGACCATGCCGTCACGCTCTTTTTTCATCTGGCCTAGCGCAGGAAAGGTAGCGGCAAGAAGTTCCATGATGATAGAAGCGGTGATATAAGGCATGATACCAAGGGATATGATAGATAGACGCTCGGCTGCATTACCGTTGAACATATTGAATAGTCCAAGCGCATTGTCAGAGTTGCTGTCGAAGAAAGATTTGATTACCTCTACATCCACACCCGGTACCGGCACATATGCCAGCATTCGGTATAGGAATAAGAAGCCAAGAGTAATAAGAATTTTATTTACTAAAGACTTACTCACAATTATTTTCCAGTAACTGTAACGTTCTCATCTTTAATTTTACCGGCAAGCTCTTTTGCAGATGCGCCTACCAGTTTAATTTTAGAGATCGAGTTTGCTACCTTGTGAACCGAACGGATAGATTCCATTGTGATTTCACTAAGTTCTGCTACTGCTTTAACACGCTCTACGTTAATAACGTACGGCTTGATCTTACGAGAGAAAAAACCGATCTTAGGTAGACGTTTTGCCAATGGCATCTGCCCACCCTCAAAGTTACGCTTACGCTTGTAACCTGAACGTGATTTTTGACCTTTTTGACCACGTGTAGCAGTCTTACCCATTCCTGAAGCCTGACCGCGACCTACACGTTTACGACCTTGAGTAGAACCCTCGGCCGGTGAAAGATTTTCTAATGCCATCTCTTATCCTTTTAGACGATCAAGCGCGTTGATTGTCGCACGTACAACCGTTGACGGGTTGTTTGATCCGATAGATTTAGTCAAGATATCCTGGAAGCCCGCAAGTTCAAGAACCGGACGCATCGCACCACCGGCGATAAGACCAGTACCTTCAGATGCCGGACGCATTACGATGCGAGATCCGTTGAACTTCTCTTCGATATCGTGAGCAATAGTCGTACCTTTGATACTTACGTTAGTAATGTTCTTAAATGCATTATCTACTGCTTTTTTGATAGCGTCAGGAACTTCTTTCGCTTTTCCGTAACCATAGCCGACTTGACCATTTTTGTTACCTACTACGATAAGCGCAGTAAAACGGAAACGACGACCACCCTTAACAACTTTTGTTACACGACCGATGTTTACAATCGATTCTTCAAATTCGTCTCTATTGATTTCCATCATACAGCCTTACATCGAGATTTCATTAGCGCGTACAGCGTCACCAAACGCTTTTACAACACCATGATAGATATAACCATTACGGTCAAAAGTAACTTCAGAGATACCGGCAGCTTTAAGAGCGGCAGCCATGGCTTCACCGACTTTAGCAGCATCTTCTTTGTTTGCTTTCAGGTTCAAAGCTTTTGAGTGCACAGAAGCCAAAGTCGTTCCTGTTGCATCATCAATCGCTTGAGCAGAGATAAAACGGTTAGAACGGAACACTGAAAGACGTGGACGCGCTGCATAACCAGAAATTTTACCACGGATACGGCGCTTACGCTGAATACGTGTTTTGTTTTTAGTTTTTAATACTTTTGCGTTCATTATTTCGCTCCTGTCTTACCAGCTTTACGTACAATATGCTCTTCAACATATTTAACACCTTTACCCTTGTAAGGCTCAGGTGGACGGAAAGCACGGATCTCAGCTGCAGCTTGACCAACTTGTTGGTTGTCACTACCTTTGATAGTAATGACATTTTTATCTACAGACATTTCAAGACCATCTACGATATCGTAGTTGATATCATGAGAGTGTCCAAGTTGAAGGTTAAGTACCTTACCCTTTACCGCTGCTCTGTAACCAACTCCGTTGATCTCAAGCTGCTTAGTAAAGCCAGTAGTCAAACCTTTTACAATGTTTGCAGCCAGTGCACGGTATGTACCCCAGAAAGCACGGTCTTCACGAGCATCAGACTTAGTAGAAAAAGTCAAAACCTGACCGTCCAAAGCGATACCAACATTTCCTTTAGTATCAAGAGTACGCGTGTTTTTGCCTTTTTCAAAAGATATAACATCTCCATCAACACTGATTTTAATATCAGCCGGAGCTTCGACAGGTAATTTACCAATACGTGACATGTTATCTCCTTACCAAACTGTACAAAGGACTTCTCCACCAATGCCAAGCTCGAAAGCTTTGTCATTAGGAAGAACACCCTTAGATGTAGATACTACGATAGTACCGTAGCCGTTTTTAAAACGTTTAATCTCTGAAGCTGGCTTGTATACACGACGGCCAGGCTTAGAAACGCGTTTCATCTCATTGATCACTGTCTTACCAGCATCGTCATACTTAAGTACGACGTTGATCGATTTTTTAACACCGTCTTCAAGAACGTTAAAGCTATCGATGTAGCCCTTGTCTTGAAGAATCGCAACCATTGCTTCTACACTTTTAGAGTGAAGAAGAGTAGTGGCGTCTAAACGTCTCATTGATGCATTACGGATACGCGTCAATGAGTCTGAAATTAAATCATTTACCATTTTTTTTCCTTATTTGCTAAATATACCGAATATATTTGCGATTGTTAGGAGTTTCGAGCCGATTACTACCAGCTTGACTTTCTAACACCTGGGATTAGACCCTCGTTTGCCATTTTTCTAAAACATACACGACAAATACCAAAGTCACGAAGAACAGAGTGTGGGCGACCACAGATCTGACAGCGAGTATAAGCGCGTACAGCAAACTTTGGAGTACGCTTTTGTTTTGCGATCATTGACTTCTTAGCCATTTTGAGATCCTTTTGTAAATGGCATACCGAATTTTTCTAATAAAGCGAATGCTTCAGTATCAGATTCAGTAGATGTTACCATTGTAATATTCATACCGTGAACTTGCATGATTGAATCATACTCGATCTCAGGGAAGATCAACTGCTCGGTAAGACCGAAGTTAAAGTTACCATGACCGTCAAAACCGTTACGCTTGATACCACGGAAATCTTTCACACGCGGAAGCGCGATAGAGATCAGCTTGTCAACGAAGTTATACATGTTTTCACCACGAAGTGTCACACGGATACCTACCGGCATACCTTCACGAACCTTGAAACCTGCAACAGATTTCTTAGCCGTAACGATTGCAGCACGCTGACCAGCGATAATACTGATAGTATCAGCGATGTTCTGGATAAGCTTAGTATCTTTCATTGCAAAACCGGCACCAACAGAGATGATGACTTTTTCTAGTTTTGGTGTTTTCATTACATTTTTGATCTCTAGCTCTTTTTGAAGAGCCGGAGCGATCTCAGATGTGAAACGTTCTTTTAATCTAGCACCCATAATTACGCCTCCACTTTACGAACATTAGAGACATCCATCGGCATCTCTTTATTCATGAAGCCACCCTTAGGGTTCTCTTCAGTTGGCTTGACAGTTTTCTTTGCAATCTTACAGCCCGCAACGATCACTTTACCCTCTTTAGGCATTACTTTAAGCACTTCTGCTTTAGTACCCTTGTCATTTCCGGCGATTACTTCTACAGTATCACCTTTTTTGAATGCAATTTTTGCCATTATACGACCTCCGGTGCCAGAGATACGATTTTCATGAAACCAGCGTAACGTACTTCACGGCTAACAGGGCCGAAAATACGAGTACCTATTGGCTCTTTCTTCGCATCTAGGATTACAGCTGCATTATCGTCGAAACGGATAAGAGAACCGTTTTCACGTTGAACCTCTTTTTTCGTACGAACGATAACCGCTTTGACTACAGCGCCTTTTTTTACTTTTCCCGTTGGAGTCGCTTTCTTTACAGAAGCAACAATTACATCACCAACAGAAGCGTAACGGCGCTTAGAACCGCCAAGTACTTTGATACACATGATCTCTTTAGCACCTGTATTGTCTGCTACGTTTAATCGTGAGAAACCTTGAATCATTACTTAGCTCCTACTACAACGCTTTTCAAACGGAAAGACTTGCGCTTAGAGATCGGTGCACATTCGATTGCAATAATCTCGTCACCAACATTAAGTTCGTTCTTCTCATCATGAATAACGTATTTTTTAAACTTCTTGACAACCTTGTGATAACGAGAGTGCATTACACGACGCTCTACAACCATAGTTGCAGACTTATCACCGGCGATTGTTACTACTTTACCTTGAATTTCTCTTTTATGTGTCATTCAAGTCTCCTTACGCGTTTGCTAGCACACGAAGTGCTGTCTGGATACGTGCAATATCTTTCTTAGCAACACGAAGTTCGCTAGTGTTTTGAAGTTGCATCATTTGCTTTTTGATCTTCAGCGTGAAAAGCTCAGTTTTCTTCTCTTTTAAAAGAGCGTTCAGATCAGCTACGTTTTTATCTGCTAAATCAGAATATTTCATTGTTCATCTCCGCAGTAATGATTTTTGTTTTGAATGGAAGCTTGTGCATTGCAAGGATCAGTGCTTCACGTGCAAGATCTTCTTCTACACCAGCCATTTCAAAAATTACACGACCTGGCTTGATATTCATAGCCCAGTGATCGATAGGACCTTTACCCTTACCCATACGTACTTCAAGAGGACGTTTTGTGATAGGCTTGTCAGGGAAAACACGAATCCAGATCTTACCTTGACGCTTAATCTTACGAGTCGAAGTGATACGAGCCGCTTCGATCTGGCGAGAATTAATACGTCCGGCTTCAACCGCTTTGATCGCGATATCGCCGAAAGCAAGTTTGTTACCGCTGCTCGCTTTACCACGATTACGGCCTTTCATCTGCTTTCTGTATTTAGTTCTTTTTGGCATCAACATGATTATTCAGCCTTTCCGCTATTTTCGCGTTTTGGAGCACGTTTAGGACGGCGCTCTTTTTTCTCTTCAACAGCTTCGGCAGGAATACCTTTAGAAAGTACCTCGCCTTTGAAGACCCAAACTTTAATACCGATAATTCCGTATGTAGTTTGAGCTTCAGCGAAACCGTAATCGATCTTTGCACGAAGAGTATGAAGAGGAACACGTCCCTCTCTATACCACTCAGTACGTGCCATTTCAGCACCACCGAGACGACCAGCTACTGCAATCTTGATACCTTTTGCACCGGCACGAAGAGCATTTTGCATAACTTTTTTCATCGCACGGCGGAAGGCAACACGACGCTCAAGTTGAGTCGCTACGTTCTCTGCAACAAGTTGACCAGAGATCATCGCTTTTTTCTCTTCTTTAATATTGATGGCAACTGTTTTGCCGATCAAGTTTTGAAGACGAGTTTTAAGCTTCTCGATATCTGCACCTTTTTTCCCGATGATGATACCAGGACGGGCTGCTACCAGAGTAACGCGAAGGCGCTTAGCAGTACGCTCGATGATGATATTAGAGATACCAGCATAGTAAAGCTCTTTTTTCAAGAACGTACGGATTTTGTGATCTTCACCAAGACTTGCAGGTGCATTCTTGAAATCAGGATACCAGCGGCTTTCCCAGTTTCTATTGATGCCCAGGCGTAGTCCAATAGGATTTACTTTATGACCCATTCTATTTGCCCTCTACTTCTACTAAGATGTGTGCTGTCGGTTTGCGGATACCTGAAGCCATACCACGAGCACGTGGACGGAAACGTTTAAGTACCGGACCTGCATCAACACGACAAGATGTGATAACACAATCTTCAGGTTCTTGACCAGCGTTTGCTACTGCAGAAGCAATAACTTTAGAGATGATCTTTGCCGCTTTGTTCGGAGTGAATTCTAAAGCTGCAAGAGCCTCTTCAGCGTTCATACCTTGAACTTCTCTTGCGATTAGGCGAGATTTAATCGGTGAAACACGGATAAATTTTAATAATGCTCTAGCCATGATTAACCCACCTTCTTCTGTACAGAACCCTTATGGCCCTTGAATGTACGCGTTGGAGCAAATTCTCCAAATTTATAACCAATGTGGTTCTCTGTGATATATACAGGAACAAATTGGCGACCGTTGTGTACGTTGAACGTAAGACCAACCATATCTGGAAGGATCATAGAACGACGTGACCACGTTTTAATTGGTTTATTGTTTTTAGTCTCTTTTGCAGTGATCACTTTTTTCATTAGGTGAGCGTCTACAAATGGACCTTTTTTTACTGAACGAGCCATATTAGCCTACCCTTTTCGCATTTGGTTTACGACGTGTAATAATAAGTTTATCACTTGCTTTCTTACGACGAGTCTTCGCACCCTTAGTCGGTTTACCCCATGGAGTAACTGGATGACGACCTGAGTTTGTTTTACCTTCACCACCACCGTGCGGGTGATCAATCGGGTTCATCGCAGAACCACGAGTCTGAGGACGAATACCAAGGTGACGAGAACGACCAGCCTTAGCGATAACGATGTTACCGAACTCTTCATTACCTACAGAACCGATAGTAGCGATACACTCACCCAATACGTAACGCATCTCAGAAGATGGGAGACGAAGTGAAACGTATTTTCCCTCACGACCCATGATTTGAGCAGAACCGCCGGCAGTACGAACCATCTGGCCGCCTTTACCAGGTTTCATCTCAATGTTGTGAACCAAGGTACCCACTGGAATGTTCATTAGTTTCATCGCGTTACCAGGCTTGATATCAAGACCAGAAGCAGATGATTGAATAACATCACCAACATTAAGGTCTTTTGCTTGAAGCACATAACGCTTCTCGCCATCAGCATAGTTAATAAGTGCGATACGACAGTTACGGTACGGGTCGTACTCGATCGCTACAACTGTTCCCGGGATATCAAACTTGTTACGTTTGAAATCGATGATACGGTAAAGCTTTTTAGCTCCCGCTTGCTTGTGGCGAGATGTAATACGACCATTGTTGTTACGACCAGCAGTTGTTGGTAGTTTTTTCAACAGTGAACGAACACTCGCCTTAGCAGTGATGTCTGAACTGTCAACGTTTGTATAGAAACGACGACTCGGTGTGACCGGTTTATATGTTTTAATAGCCATCTTATACCGCCAAACTTTGAATTTCTGCGCCCTCTGGTAGAGTCACATAAAACTTTTTGAAGTCATTCTGTTTACCAGCTACGCCACGGAAACGTTTAACTTTTCCGTTTTGATTTAAAGAGTTAACGCGAAGTGGCTTGATGCCGAAGTACTCGCGGAAAACTTCTTTAAGACCGTTTTTAGTCATACGAGGAGATGTCTGAACAACGATCACGCCATCTTCTTGAAGACCTAAAGATTTCTCAGTATAAAGAATCGCTTTGATATCTGTAATATCTGCCATCTTAAGCTCCCTCTACTAGTTTGTCAAAAACTGCTTTTTCAATTACTACAGAGCGAAATGTAGCTGCAAGATAAGCGTTTAATTCGTTACCTTCGATAAGGTAAGATTTATCAATGTTTCTGAAAGCTAAAAATGTTTTATCATCAATAAGCTCTTTAACGATCAACACATCACGTTGACCAAGTTTGTTGAAGATTGCCTGTGCATCTTTAGTTTTTCCAGATTCGACTGAAATAGAATCAACGATGAAAAGCTTACCTTCATCAGCAAGAGAGTTAAGTGCACAGTTAAGAGCAACTTTCTTCTGCTTTTTGTTGATTTTTTGAACATAGTTACGGTTGTTTGAAGGACCGAAAACAGTTCCACCGCCAACCCAGATAGGTGAACGAGTCGAACCGGCACGAGCACCACCACGACCTTTTTGAGCCCATGGCTTCTTACCACCACCGCTTACTTCACCACGAGTTTTCGTTTGTGCAGTGTTAGAACGTAAAGATGCTTGGTATGATTTAACATATAACCAAACGTTGTGTGGGTTAATACCCTTGTAAGACTCAGGAAGAGCTACTTTAGAAGCCTCTTCGAATTTGTCATTAAGTACAATTGCGCTCATTATTTAGCAACCTTTACACGACCTAGTCCACCGTTGGCACCTGGAACAGAACCTTTAACAGCAAGGATTCCGTTTTCAGCGTCATAAGAGACTACTTCGTTTTTAACAGTAACTTTTGCGTTACCGTATTGTCCAGACATTTTACGTCCTTTCATTACACGACCTGGCCATTCACAGTTACCGATCGATCCACCAGTACGGTGAAAACGGTGACCGTGTGAACCTGGTCCACCACCAAAGTTCCAGCGTTTTACAACACCAGAAAAACCACGACCTTTAGAAGTCATCGAAGTCTTAAGAACTTTTGCTTCGCTAAGCGCTGAAAGATCTAAGTCACCCGCTTCAGTGTTTGCAACATTAAGCGTTGCGAAACGGTTGAAGTTAGCGTCCAAAGAGTATTTCTTCTGCTTACCAGCGATAGCTTTGTTCGCTTTTTTACCTGAACCGTATGCAACGATAGCAGTACCGTCTGTTACTTCACATACCTTAGTCTCAACCACTTTAAGCAGTGTAACCGGTACCGAAGGAACAGTAATAGTACGACTCATGCCGATTTTTTCTACAATAAATTCCATCAATTATTCCTTACTTGTCCATTGAACGTACTTCTACGTCAACTTCAGGTGCAAGATCTAGTTTCATCAGAGAGTCAACTGTATCAGGTGTCGCAGACACGATGTCAATAAGACGTGCGTGCAGACGAATTTCGAATTGCTCACGCGCTTTTTTATTAACGTGAACAGACTTAAGAACCGTATACTTACGGATCTTCGTAGGGATAGGGATTGGCCCGCGGATTTCAGCACCAGTACGTTTTACAGCTTCAACAATTGAAGCGACTGATCTGTCAAGAACGCGGTGATCATAAGCTCTAAGCTTTAATCTAATTTTTTCCATAATTTTCCTTTAAAGAACTCGTTAATTCCGCAGGTCTGCATAGCAAAAAAGCAGAACTAACCCAAATTGGAACGGAAATTATAGCTGTTTAGTTTCATTCGGTCAAGGGTTTTAGGGGGATTGAAGGATATTTTACATCAATTTGTTTCCTTTTAAAAAGGAATGAGCTGCTCGGTAAAAGAATAAAATGCTTGATAAACGGAATAAAATTTCGATAAACTGAAGAAAAAAAACCAACTGATTATTTTCTTCCTTTAAAAAAGGAAATGATATACTTGCATAAACGCCAAAATACTATAAAGGGTCGTTTATGCTAGATGCCTTGTACAACTTATCCACCAGAAAGACAAACCTTGTGAGCAGGAAGCAACAGATATCTTCTGCCTTTACCATCATCAAAGGTGCTGGAAAGACAGGTAAAACATCTATTATCAAACAGTATCTTTCCGCCTTGCCAAGCTCTTCATACCTATACATAGATATGAGTGACCTTCGGATAGATATCGAGACTGTCAGGCAAGAACTGATCCCCTTCTGCAGTGACCATGAGATAGATACCCTCGTTATAGAAAACTACACCAAAGCCATACCGCTTCCAAAGGTTTCCCAGATCATCCTCTCAACCGAAGAGGAGTTGGAGATAGAGGGCTTTGAGCATTTGAATGTCTATAATCTTGACTTTGAAGAGTTTCTTGCCTTCGACTCCCGTTACGACACCTTGGAAAATGCCTTTACCCACTTTCTGCAAACCGGTTCCTATCCGGAGCTTTATTTTGCGCATAGCGACAACAGACAGAAACAGCTCCAAAACATTCTCAGGCTATCGCTAACCCCCCTTGAACTGCAGATAATGATCCACTCCGCCAAACTTGTGGGTCAGAGGGTATCTGCTTTTCAGATGTTTGAGCGTCTGAAACTGCAGCAGAAACTTTCAAAAGATATGTTTTACAAGACCTTTTACGGGTTGATTGAAAAGGGGTACCTCTACTGGGTTGAGAAGTATGAACATTCCCGTTCCGCCAAAAAGCTCTACACTCTGGACTTCAATATTAAAAATGCGCTTACTCTGCAAAAAGACTTTTCCAGACTCTTTGAGACACTTGTCTTTCTGGAGATGTTGAAAAAAGGCTCCGAGATCTATTATGCGGAAGGAATCGACTTTTATATGCCCAAAGAGAACCGTATCGTCCTGACTATGCCGTTTTCAAACGAAGATGTCCTTTTTAAAAAGATTGAGAGCATAGAAGCCTTTATCATAGAAAACGGCGTCTTGCATGTCGAAGTCGTCACGATGAGCGCAGAGACAAAGCTCGGACTCCCTTATGCGGTCATAGAGATGATGCCTTTTACCCAGTGGGCTATCGTAGCAGGAGAAGAGTAAAACTCATGAATTGATTCTGAGGTACTCAGACCTGGAACCGAGGATTAGTTTAAACTGATATATATCATCAAAGAGACGTCTCTACTCCTGTTCTAATTCTACTTTTGCTACTATTTCAAAAATTAACGATAAAAGAGAGCCTCCCTATGACCCTAAGTGTTTTCACGAATACCCAGATCATCTCCCTGGAAGATGGTGCTGCCGACATGTTTATGAACTATATTCTTACGCCCGATGAATCCAGACAGGTCCAGGCGGTACAGACCTACGAAGAGAAGATGATGACACGCGCCATTAACCTTCCCCTGAGAAACGGTATAGATGAAGTCAACAAAAAAATGATCCTCGCGGGTCTGGCCGACCTTGAAACCGGAGACAGGTTCTTATGCAATAGGGCCAATATCACGGATACGGAATCGGCAGAAGCAAAATATTATCTTCGTTTAGTCGGGAACCTTAACAACGGACAGAACCTAAGCCCGGAGCAGGCACAGGCAAAAGCCAGAGCAGACGAGAAAGAGTTTGATATCTTGTCGAAGGCAGTTGAAGAGGATAAACAGTAGGCCAAAAGGACGAAAACAGCGATCCAAATAGCTACTTTATGTTCGCAAGTTCTTCCAATGACATCGATGCGGCGATACGGTAACCCTGAAATCGGTCTATCCCTATTATCTTTAATGTCGTTGTATATCCTCTCTGATGCCGCATACTCCGCTACCCTCTTGCGATCTACTTTTCGGCAAAGAAGTGTATTGTCGCGACGTCGATGTGCTAACACTCGGCTAACACAGCTACGTCATACTGCCTCATCCAAATATTAAGAGGAACAAACATGAAAAAAAGTATCGCAGTGATTTCATTATTGATCGCATTCAGTTCGAGCGCATTCGCTCATCACATGGCAGTATATGACGGTGCCGGTATCAATATCCCGGACTCTTCTCCGCACTTGGACATGGTATTTTAGATCCTGTTCTTAATACAGAAATAAAAACGTAAATTTTAAAACAAGGAAACGAAAATGAAAAAAAGTATCGCAGTAATTACATTATTAATCGCATTCGGTTCGAGCGCATTTGCTCATCACATGGCAGTATATGAGGATGCAGGTATCAATATCCCGGACTCCTCTCCGCATTTGCTAATGGTATTTTAATCTCCTCAATTACGCAAAAAACAGAAGAGACAGGCTTTTTATTCAGCCTGCCTCAATCCCCTTATGCTTCTTCATCCGCATATCCTTTTTAAAAACAGACCCTTACACCGAGACAAGCCTGTCGTCGATCAAAACAGGTAAAAAACTTATCCGCACCGGCATATCCGAAGGTAATATTCGGCTAACACTTCTTCGATATAATATTTCAACCAACCAAAAGGATTAGATATGAAAAAAATTATAATTGCACTGGCAGCCTTCTCCTTGCTTACTCTTCCTGCAGCCCTTGCAAAAGGTGCCAAGGGCGGCGGCGGAAAAAATGGCGGCGGCATGTATAAAAGCGGCTCGAAAAACAAAACCCAGAACAAACATGAATATAAGTACCAGTACAAGAGTAAAGGCGATAGTCAGCAAAACCGGTATCAGAACCAAAACCAAGAGAGGACTGTACAGGGAAAAAGTAACCAAGAGCAGAAAAAAAGCAAGAAATAAGGCCTTCTTTCATTTACGTTCAGATTCCCTTTGGCCGCAGAGACTCTTCTGTGGCAGCTCTCTTCTAAAAATCCGCGCAATTTATCAAAGTAGCATTTGCCTGCTATCATCATCGAGGATCATAGTCCTTTTCATCCTCCACTCCATTTTCTCCCTTCCTTATCAGAGGAACTAACACTCGGCTAACGCAAGTACGTCATACTGACATCACTAAAACAGAAGGAGTAACCATGAAAAAAGGTATTGCAGTTCTTACGATATTAATCGCATTCGGTTCAAGCGCATTTGCTCTTCCTACATCATCGCATGATGGGATGGGTGTCAAGATTGTTGAGTGGTCTCCGCAATTGCTTGCAGAGATTTAAAAAAACAGAAATTCAAACATATCATAAAGGAAATATAATGAAAAAAAGTATCGCAATCATTACGATGTTGGCAGCACTAAGTTCGAGCGCATTCGCTCATCACATGGCACAGTCGGATAGAGCGGGTGTTAATATCCCAAGCTGGTCTCCACATTTATCGATGGTCTTTTAAGATCATCCAAACGGATAGAATTTAAATTAAAAAATAAGGAGATTACAATGAAAAAAAGTATCGCAATTATTACAATGTTAGCAGCACTGAGTTCGAGCGCATTCGCTCATCACATGGCAGTATATGAAGACGCAGGCATCAATATTCCTGACTCTTCTCCGCATCTGTTGATGGTGTTCTAATCCCCTCTCTGTTCAGTCGTGTATAAAGCAGGCTTGCATGCCTGCTTCTCTCCTCTCTCCTAAGAGTCAAGCCCACTGATCGTTTCACCCGTCAGATGTTTTTGTACGCTTCTTAAAGCCGGTATTAACCCGCAGTTTTAGACCTATATAATAGGTATAGGTGATCAGTTTCTTCAACAGATAGGCGCTATATCCTTTTACCTTGATCAGCTTAAACATCTCGCCCACGGCATACTTCCCTCCTAAGGCAACGAAGACACCGTCAATAGAAGCGTCGAAAGCTCTAAGCTCTTTGTGCTCAAGCTCTTGCTTGATACACCCTGCCGCATATTCGGCGCTTCGCTCGGCCGTTTGCGCCGTCGGAGCCAGGATATTCCCTTTGGCGTCACGCAGTTCAACGCAGTCACCGATGGCGAATACGCTCGGTTCGTCGGGTATGCGCAGATACTTATCGACAAGGAACTGGTTGATACTGTTCTTTTCGACCTCCCGCGAGAGCTCAAAAGAGGGGACTTTGATTCCTCCGGTAAATATCATAAAGAAAAAGTCGAGTACTCTGCCGTCTTTAAAATGGACAGTTGAACTCTCAACACGCTCGATAAAGGCATCCGTCATGATCTTGATACCCAGCTCTTCCAGCCGTTCGGATGTCCTGCTGACGATATAATCACTCATACCGGGCAGGATCCTGGCGCCGGCATCGATAAGGTATATCTTTATCTCCTGAGCCGATGAACCGATACTTTCCGTATGTTTTTTGATGACATCGGCCATTTCGGCGGCGATCTCGACACCGCTGAGCCCTGCTCCGCCTATAGCGATATTAAGCAGATCTTTCGCGCTATCCGGAGGACTTTCAATCTTACTGTAGAGGAGTTTTTCGAAGGCTGTTCTGAAGTTAAAGGCGTTACGCAACTTCTTGACACCGAAACTGTTCTCTCTAAGCCCTTCGATAAAAGAAAAAAAGTTCGTCTCCGCTCCGATGGCAATAATCGCGTAATCATACTGAAGCTTTATGTCCGAAAGGTGGACTCTCTTCTTCTCAAAGTCCACCAGAGTCACCTCATCATGAACAAACTCTACCCATTTTTTAAAGCCCAGACACCAACTCTTAAGATCAATCGCTACCCCGTGCAGATCAAAACGCCCGGCAATATAACCGTAGGCCTCGGTTTGAAGATAGTGGTAGGGATGTTTGTCTATCAACGTGATATGCAGACCTTCAATGCCTGCAAGATGTTCCACCGCACGCAGTCCGCCGTAACCGCCGCCTATGACTATGACCTTTTTCATACGCTTGCCCATTAAGTTTTATACGATTATGTCTAAATAGAGATTAAAGCGTGTTGTAGTCTTGTACGAAGAGGTGCAGGACCCAGCTGTGACTTCCTAAACCGGAAGTCATGCTCTGCGTCTGTTTTGAAAGATCTGCTTATTAGAAACGGTAACGAAGGTTAGCGTAGATGTAACGTCCAGGTTCGTTAAGCAGCATGATGTCATTACCGCCACCAGATGCCAAAAGCGTAAGGTCCTGATAAGTATTGGAAACTGCATACGTGTGGTCAAAGACATTATCCATACCCAGAGTGATATCAAACCCCTTCGTCAGATCTCTGTTCCACTTGATATTGGCGATCGCATAACCGGAAATAGCCTGTTCGCCGTTGTCTTCATCAAAGTCACTCCAGTTGTCAGCTGCGATCACTTCAAGCTTTGTACTTGTCATATCCGTATCATAGTTAAGAGCTGCATTTACCTTTAACGGTGGAATCTCTGCGAGATCTCTATCAGTCTGCCCGCTAAGAGGGGCATCTTTTTTACCGCGCTGATAAGCCAGGCCTGCATCGAACGAGAGTGCATCAGAAGCTGCATAAAAAGCATTAAACTCAGCACCATATACTTTTGCATCCACATTTTCGAACTTGTTAATCATAGGATTTGTTGCTCTGTAAACAATAAAATCCTTTAACCATGAGTGGAATACTTTTATTTTTGCATACGCATTTTCATACTGTTTTTTGGCACCTAAGTCGATCTCATAGTTTTTTGTCTGGTCTAGGTTTGGTGTACCGACAAGTGTACCACCTCCCATACGGCTTATAAAATATAGTTCCCTTGCATCTGGTACACGAGATGATTTACCTGCTCCGATAAAGTATTGTGTTGTCTCGTCTGCGTTATATGTAACGAATGCATATCCATTCAACGAACTATAATCATTGTCTTGTTCTGTTCCAGAAGTATCAATCGAAGTATCATCATAACGAAGACCTGCATCAAGGTCCACTTGACCAAAACTCTGTTCAAGCTTAGCAAATACAGCTATATTGTCTGTGTCTACGTCATCAATACTTTTTAGCCCAGTAGCTACATGGTCAACAATATATTCGCCATCCCAATTTCTTCGGCTTGCATCTAACCCTACTGTTATGTCTGCTTCACCAAGTTCCATTAAGTTTTTCAACTTAAGTCCGTCAACAGATGTCGTCAATGAACTAACTACATCCCCCATTATAGCTGTCGATTTTCTATATCTGTTGGACATTGGATGGTCGACTTCAGAATGATAGGCTTGAAAGTCAAGCTTTTTAGAGAGTGAGCCCATATCTGTAATCGAATACTCAAAATTATAGATATCTGAGTCATCATAAAGTGCATCCATCTTGCTCGAAGGGTACAGAACATCGTCACTACGATTCGCCGTATAACTTAGTCTCAACTCTTGATTGTCCGTCGGATTAAAGAAAAGTTTACCCATAAAGGTCATCTTGTCAAAGGCTTCCATATCTCTATTTTGAGGCTTGTAAGCCGTACCAGCTATTGATGTCCCTTCCACATAATTATCAACCTGATCAGCCAAGGTATTTCCATCCCCGTCTTTATACTGATCGCTTGACTCTTTTGAAGCACCAAGAAGAACACGAACCTTATCTGTCCCGCCGCTTGCCGTAGCAGAGACTTTTTTATAGTTGAAACTTCCCGCATTCAGGTTCACTTCACCTGAGAACTCTTGAGTCGGTTTTTTTGTCTTGATATCGACTAAACCGCTCAGTGTACCGAAGTTTTCAACATCGTAAGGACCTGTCGTGATCTCTACGCTTTCTATATTGTTTGTCAAAATATGGGAGGTTGGCGGGTCCATTCTGTTTGGACAGGCACCGTAGGTCTTTGTCCCGTCGGCCACGATATTGATATTGTCTTTTTTCTGTCCGCGCAGGATGATATCGTTCGCGATGCCGCTGCGTCTTACCAGGGAGATACTCGGTACACTCCTCGTCAGTGACTCCGCCAGATCAGCCGACTTCAGCTCTTCCCCGCTGACGTCATTGATCTTTAGGCTATTGACCGAGGCCTCGATTTGGGCCGGCTCCAACTCAATGGTTTCAGCCAGAAGCATAGGGCTTAAAACCAGTGATAATACGATTGTCTTATTGAGTAGTTTATTCATTATTTATCCTTAATCGGGACAATCATAATGAGCTAGTGTTACAAAAGTGTTAATTTGATTTTTTAAGTTTCAGATCCAGTGTGATTTCGGTCCCCTTGTTAAGTTCCGAATCAATCTTGATCTCTATACCATACTCCTTGGAGATCATCTCCACGATATTGAGTCCTATCCCAAAGCCGCCGACGCTCTTATTTGCCCGCTGGTACCGTCCAAAGATTCGTCCGATCTTCTCTTTGGATATCCCTATCCCCGTATCTGCGACCTTTAAAAAGTGTTCTTGAAGCTCTACTCTTATACTACCGCCGACACGGTTGTACTTGATAGCATTGGAGAGCAGGTTATCGACAAGCCGTCCCAGCTTATTTTTGTCTATCACAATCATCATACCCGGCACTATCGATCTCTCCAGGCTCAACTTCTTCTGTTCCATGGCGATCTTGAAATATTCCAACCTCTCTTCAATAAAAACAGAGAGGTCGACCTCCTCGTCTTTAACCGCTATATCATGATGAAGGACGAGATAGGTCAGATCATTGTAGATATTGGAGATCGTTCTAGAAGCAATATCGATACGGTTTATTTTTCTCAGCTCTTTGGGCTCCAGCCTGCTCGTATCTATGGTTTCAATATTGGCTATTATGGCGGCTACCGGTGTATTCAGCTCATGCGTCGTATCCTTGATAAAGTTATCCAAGAGCTCTATAGACTCTTTCATCGGACGCAGGAAAAGCCGCATCAGATACATGCCTACGGAGATCAACGCGACAAGCAGAGCTGCCCCGTAGGTGATGATATCACGAATGGCGCTGGAAAACCACAAACCGTCATCCTTCGTCTCATACACCAGGTATTTGATCCCCTTTTTGTTTTTTTCGATCTGCAGAACAAAATGGATATAGCCTTTTGAGAGTCCGATCATCCTGTCCAGGTTCACATCATCGCTTTTCATATACGAAGCGATCTGCTTTTTGTGGCTGTCATACACGGCTGTATTATAGGCGATGTCCTGGGGAAACTTCTCTCTGCTGCTTAAGTAGGTGTATCGCAGAAGAGGATAGTAGTTTTCATTGACCAGCTGCATTGAGAGACGGTGTTCGGAGAGCATCACCTCTTTTGCATTCGTATAATAGATACTGCCCAGGAGAGTCAGAATCAGCAGAGACATGACCGTGTACAGGAGTAAAAAAGCCCTTAACGACTTGGACTCAGGAGTATTTATACCCATAGCGCTTAATGCTAACAATCCTATCCTTTCCGATGACTTTGCGAAGGTTTTTGATATAGGTCCTCAGCGAAGTGGGACTCGGCTCTTCATCATAAGCCCATAGATGCTGATTGATAACCTCATGTGTTATCTGCGTATTCGCATGCTGCAAAAAGAGCTTGAGCAGAAGCTTCTCCTTCTGGTTCAGAGGTACTTTCACGCCCCCGTCCAACAGCTCATCCGCCTGAATATCATAAGAGAGGTTCTCATCAATCTCCAGCCTCTCCTTTGCATTATGATAGAAGTTTCGTTTTAAGATATTGTTGATGCGAAGAAGAAGCTCTTCAAGAGAAAAAGGCTTTCGGATATAGTCGTCACAGCCGCTTTCAAAGCCGCGGGAAAGATCATCCGTGGAGTCAAGCGAAGTGATGAAGATCGCGGGGACCGTTGCACCCCTCTCGCGCGAAGACTTGAGCAGTTCAAAGCCGTTGGGAGAGGGAACATTCACATCCAGCAGAAGAAGATCATAGTTTTTTTCATATATACACTCTTCTGCACGCTTACCCTCATAAACAGATTCAACATCAAAGCCCTCATCGCTTAAGAACTCTTCGATTGTCTCATTGAGATTGACATCATCTTCCAAAAGAAGGATTTTTTTCATTTGTTGCCTTGGTCACGGTTCCATTGAACCACGCTTAAACCTGTCTCTTACAGTTCACATTTTTGGAGGAAAAGTGCCATCGTAAACTTCGTTTTGCTTTTCTTGTCATACGAAAAGGTATCCTCCGATTGTTGGGAGAGGGCCTCTGTCCGTCCCATCGTCTTGAGTCGCCAGCTTATCGTATCGCTGATTTCCGCCTTGGCCATGTTTTTTGGATCACGTACAAAGTAGATTCTGTCGTCATTCCTCGCCTTAACCCCGTAGCCGAACATCCTTTCCCCGGCCTCTTCTACGGTAAAGATGACCTCCCCTTCCAAAAGGACCTGTTGTCCGGAAAGCTGGTCCGGGTTAATATATGCGCCGCAGACCTTCTTTGCTTTGGTACGGCGTATAGCCTCTGCCTTTTGGGCGATTTTTTGTTTTCTATACTCCTCTTGTCTGCGTGCTTTTTCTCTGGCAAGGGCCTCTGCCTTGGCCAGATTCAGTGCTGCCGTCTTCCTCTCTTTCTCTTTTTTTGCCCTCAACAGGGCTTCCTGACGTGCCGCCGCTTCCTCTGCTGCCGCTTGTGCTTCTGCCCTATGTATCCAATATTCAGGGTTTTGAAAAGAGAAGAAACGTTCCTCTTCCTGCAGGGGAAGCTTGTGTTCATCTATAAAAGCCATCTCCTCCCTCGTCGGTTCGTTTTGTAAAAGAGGGAAAAGAAATACAAAATTCTCGGTATCCTCATCTTCGATAAACTCTTCAATCGTCACTTCCATGCCCGATTGAATCTTGGCGTTGTCCAAAGCGAGTCTGCGCAGTTCCGCCAGGTACTCCAACGCCAACGGACCTTTTGTGATCTCCGACTCATCCAGAAGATGTCCTATCGCCTCGTTCCTGTGCGCCTCATTCATATAAGGAATACACCTCTCTTCGAGAAAGGCGAAGGGCGGCTGCTGGCGTTTTATGACAGAGAGGCAGATAGAATCAAAATCATATACGGGCGTACCGAACTGTGCATAAAAACTCGGACGCGTAAAAAACTCTCTCTTCATGAACTCCCCTGCACTATGGGGAGTATATTTTTGCATATGGAAAACGGAGATAGCCTCATAGCTGATTCCTAAGGCTTTCCACTGAGTCGCTTCTTTGGCATTCACTCCAAGCCTTGCCCATTTCGGATACTCCCTATTCTCTATGCCCTCTTCTTTCCATGCTTTCTCTTCCGCATTGTTTAAGATCTTGCCCTTGTATACATATGCACTTGGGTCATCCGCACTTTTATGTGCCGGACCCTTCTCCTGCTTCTTTAAAGAGCTCCCGTCTTGGAGAAAACGCTGCTTATGTCCTGCTTCGAGCTTGGCCAGCATGGCTGCCCTTGACTTCTCTTCGGGTGTCGGTTCCCCGCCGCAACCGGCTAGGAACAATAAAGCGGATACAGAGAAAAAAAATAGTTGTTTCATGCGTGGCCTTTTGATTCATACATTATAGTATAAATCTAAAAAGTTACGGAAAAATTAATGCAAAGATGGGAAGAAGATGAGATAAGCCTATACGAGGGGAGCAAATCAATGAGGATGAAGGTCCATTGGCTATAATTCATAAAAAATCAAAGAAGTTTTATGGCCCGCTGGAAAGATGTGAAAAAAGGAAATATCAAAACCGAAAAGAGCACTCAGACTAAAATCTATTATGCCGGTTTCTGGTCACGCTTTTTGGCCCTTAGCGTAGATGTCTTTATGATAGGAATTCCCATCTCTCTGCTGGTCTACTTCATATTCGGATACGAAACCATGCAGAGTCAGCCCGGGTTTATAGACGCAATAGAGGGAATTAAACCCGAGAAAGAGCCTAATGTTCTCATCCCTCTGCTTACGATGTCATTATGGTCGCTGATCACCCTGGCTTTTTGGTACAAGACGGGCCAGACCCCGGGCAAAAAGATGGCCAAGATCGAGATTGTTGACGATAAGAGCTCTCATAAAGCATCCTTCCTCCAGCTCTTCGTTCGGCTGATCTTCTTCATCATGCCCATTTTTGCCTTTTTCAGTCTCTTCGTCATGCTCTTTCATCCGAAAAAACGGACCCTGCACGACATGCTAAGCGGTACCTCCGTTATCTATAAAACCCTCTAAGGTATCTCTCTTATGGCATTTATGATAGCTTCTTTTTACTTCTTCTATTTTTCCATTGTTGCCGTTTATATCATTTTTATGCCCAAGGTCCTGCTGATGGTAGGCTACTCGCCCTCGCAGATCGGTATTCTCTTTGCCGCAGCTCCCCTCGTGCGCTTTATGATCCCCTTTCTGTTTTTAAAATATATTGCCCTGACGCCGAGGATCTTTAACGCAGCGCTTCTGCTCACCCTTGTCTCTTCTTTGCTTTTCTATCCCTTTATAGAGTTTTTTTGGCCCCTTCTTATCACCAACGTTCTGCTTGGAGTAGGTATGAGTCTCAGCCTTCCCTATGTGGAGAGCACTGCCCTCTCTCATATACCCAAAGAGAGCTATGGAAAGGTACGCCTCTTTGGCTCAGTCGGTTTTATCCTCGTCTCTTTGGTCCTGGTCAACTATCTCGATACCGCTGCGAGTGCCATCGGCTTTTTGAACTTCAGTGCTTTTTTCACTCTGATATTCGGGTTTCTTGTCTTTAAGTATGAAGGAAAACATGCACTTCCTTCGAAACAGGGGGGCAAGGCCTTCAATATTCTGCAGCACTGGCCCTTATGGCTGAGCCTTTTTCTTATGCAGGTGGGATTTGGCGGTTTCTATAATTTTTTCACCATCTACACGAGCTCCCATCCTATCGGCATAGAGGAGTTCAATATCTCGCCCCTGGATATGACGGTTTATCTTTGGAGTTTCGGTGTGATATGCGAGGTCTTTATGCTCTACTTCCAGGCCCCTCTGCTGAAGCGTTCTCTGCTCAAAGTTTTACAGTTCACCATAGCTATTACTGTTTTGCGATGGCTTATCCTCGCCCTCTTTCCCGAAAACCTGATCCTGCTTTTTATTTCACAAAGTATTCATGCCCTCAGCTTTGCCCTCTATCACTCCGCAGCGATTATGTACCTGCATTCGCTCTACAGCGACAAAAAGCTTTCCCAACAGTTTTTTGCGGGAATCGCTTACGGTTTGGGAGGGTTTTTGGGCGCCTTCGGAGCAGGGTTTATTTATGAATATTCCGAGCAGGGACTCTACCTCGTCGCGGCCTTCGTTACCTTGCTCAGTTTTATCTTTTTATGGATCGAAAACACCCGCACTCTATCATCGGCTGAAGAGACGAACCTCACTGCCCGATAGCCCGAGCAGCGTGTTTGTGTTCCAAAGGTAGTTCTCGACGCGTCCCGGACGTCCCTCTTCATCGACGAAGCTGATGATCACCAGCTTCGTCCCCTGATCTTTGGCCGCCCGAGCTCCCTCTTGCGTCTGCGTCGACACTATCGTCCACCTGATCTTCTCCTGATAAGGACTCGCTTCATTGGAGTATCTGCCCCCTCCCCCGAGCGAAATGGAGAACTTTTCATTTTCGAATCTCCACTCTCCCGCAAACCTATCACCGGGGTCTTTGATCTCATCCGCCTTTGTATCGACTCCGACAGTGGCAATACGGGAGACGTTGGCTTCATCCAGCTCTTGCGTAGAGTTTAAAAACTTATAGGCATAAGCGCTCAAAGGGTCCTCTTTGCCAAAACGGTAGACGAAGGAGAGCTTCTGGCGCGTATCCCTCTTTACGACATCGTGTGCCGGCTGGGAATCATAATCAAACTCAAGCTGATAACTCAGATCAAGCACCCGCGTAAGATGTATCGTCAATTCTGCCGATGAAGCCGTCAGGTAGTCTGAGCCGTTGTCGAGTTTAGGCTGATAATACCCCAGATAACTGAGTTCCAGACTCCGGTTCACCGACATCTTATACGAGAGATACGAACTCGCGCGGTAGTTGTGTTCATACGGGTCTATCTCGTCTTCCGTATAACCGATTCTTTCATCCATGAGGGAGAGTCCCGCAAACAGTTTTCCGTAGCGCTTTGAGTCTGCTAGCTTGTAACGCGGACCCGTGCCGAAGACGGTGCGTTTGCGAAGATTTTTGAACTTGTCCTGTTTTAGCTGGGTGTAAAACTCCATCGCCCAGTCCGGATCGAAAAGCTGATGGATATGACGCAGATGGACAAAGGCGTTATCCGCATTGGGCTGGCCGTTTGCCTTGTCATTCTCAACCGAACCCTGTATCCAGGTTATCGTCTTGTTCGTATCGTACTGGATGCGTCCGCCGTATTCTGCCTCATCCTTGTCCGTATTGCCGCGGCTTATCTGAAAAGAGCCGTAGGCGGAACCGCTGAAGCCATTTTCTTTCTCGCCAAAATCCACCGAAGCGATATCGATAATGGCAAGAGTATCAAAAATAAAAAACTGGAAAAGGAGTAAAAGTCGTATCATCGATCGCACCTGAAATAAATGCGAAATTATAGATAAAACTCTCTGAAAAGGAGTTAACACCGCCTAAACGGCGCTCTTCTTTAGTAGTTGATGATCAAAGACGCCAGAAAGACCCTGTCTGTGCGTTCCTTGCCCAAGGCGGGGATGTTTTTGTAATCCACTTGATAACTCATACCCAAAGAGAAGATACTGTTGATCCTGCTCTCTATCGAGCTCTTCGAATAGACAAAGTAATTTTCAAATTGATCCATTTGAGATTTGAAATGGGCATCTTCAGTGAAAGAGAGCTTATCCAGAATCTGCCATCTATATTTAAATCCGGCTAACCATGCCGCATATTCATTCGTCCCGCCGTTTTCGATACTGTCTTTCGAATACAGAGCATTGCCTCGCACACTTAGGGTGTGCGCATCGCGCTTGAGAAGCTTATACCCAAAACCCGGACCCGTATAAAACTGATAATCAAAACCGGAAAACTTGTCTTCCCCGTACGAGATTACGTAGTTAAAATAGAGCCCCTTGATAATGTCCCTATCGTACTGAAAGGCAGCCAGCCATTTGTTATTGTCCTCGATCCCGTTACTGCTTGATTGCAGGGCGTCAAGGTCCAGCGTCATCGTGTTTTTCTTACGTTTACGTTCTCCGTGGAAACCAAGACCGAACCTTGTTGTTTTGGTATTTCCCTGGGTGTTACTGTATGAGAGGTCCGTTTTTGTCCTGTATCTGGCCTCTTCGCTGTGTTGTTCGACCTTTTTGATACGTTTCTCAGCCTCTGCCAATTTGGCCTTTGCCGTTTTTATTTCAGCCTTTGCCTCATCCGCGATCTTCGTTGCCGATTCCAGTTCCGCCTTGTCGCGGGCTATCTCTTCTTCGCTCAGTCCTGCCGAAAACAGGCTTGCCGCCAACAACGGCGCCATCCATAGACCCTTTCTTAGCCCAAGGCTAATCTTCTTCCTCTTCATCTCTTTTCCCCTAACTATCGGTTCTGTTTACATGCACATCCATTTGCGGATAGGGAATGCTAATACCTTTTTCATCAAAAGTCAACTTGACCCTTTCCACCATGTCAAAATAGACATCCCAATAGTCTGCGCTTTTAACCCAGGGACGAAACGCGAAGTCTACCGAAGAGTCCCCCAGCTCCTTCACGCCGACAAAGGGTTTCGGGTCGGCCAGGACCCGTTCATCCTCCTTGATGATATCTTCCAGGACCGATTTCGCAAGCTTCAGATCATCATCATAACCGATACCGAATACCAGGTCGATACGGCGCGTCTCTTTTGCCGAGAAGTTTGTTATGTTGCCTCCCGTCACCGCCGTATTCGGAACGATTATCACCTTGTTGTCTACCGTGTGCAGGGTCGTAGCAAACATAGAGATACCCTCAACAGCACCCGTCTCTCCGCCGACGGTCACAAAGTCACCGACATTGAAAGGACGAAAAAAGATCAGTAAAACGCCTGAACCCACATTTCCAAGGGTACCCTGAAGCGCCAGACCTATGGCCAGACCGGCAGCTGCTAAAATCGCCGCAAATGATGTCGTATTGACGCCCAATGCATTGAGCGCAGCCAAAATAACGACGATCATAAGTAAAATATAGACGATACTCTCAATAAAACTCACAAGAGTAGCATCAATGTCGTTCTTGCGCATCAGTTTCACTACAAGCGCCTGAATACGTTTCGCTATCCATTTACCGATAATAAAGATGATGAAGGCACCTATAATCTTTGGACCATACTCGAAACCATACTCAATCGCCATATCAACATACTTTGAAGTATGATCGATGACTTCTTTACTGTTATCTACCAAAACATCTTTTGCTTTTTCCGTATCCATAGAAACCTCTCCCTTCCCAGCCTAAAGCTCAAACATCAACGCATTATTATAACTAGAAAACAACAATAGATGGTTTTCATATTTTGTCATGTTATCTGAACTCTGCAGGGGGGATAGGGGAGGTAGGGTTAAACTTTAATGTCTAGTTTATGCAGGGGAGCAGAGCTCTTTTTTTCTTCTTCTTTGTGCTCTTTGTTTTTCTCGTTCTCTTCTTCTTCGCGTTTTTTACGCTCCGCATCTTCGTTCGTTTCGCCCGTCTCTTCGGTCGGACGGACTTCCTGGACCTCTTCCTCTTTTTCATTTGTGATAGCAGCAGCCGCCAGGTTTTGAAGGTCAAACCTATTATGAATTGCATTTTTTTCGCTGGCCACGGTTGCCATCTGCTGATTAACATAAATGGCATTGCCTATCGGTCCGACTGCCATAACTAATCCTTTCTTTCTTGTTAATGCTCTTTCAAAACACTAAGCGTCTTATACTTATTATACAGCACATTTGCTTCGGACTGTACTTTTACCTCACGTCTATTAGTATAATCGACCAAAAATGAACCTGTTTTAGTCGTTGAAAAATCGACGCAGAGTTTTGCCGCTGCACGAAGCAGCTTGTCGCTTACGTTCTGCTTGCTGGTCTGAATGATGACATGGGTGGAAGGCATATCCTTGATATGCATCCAGATATCGCCTGCACGGGCAATCTTGAGCAGTTCGATATTCCCCTTTTTGTTTTTGCCGAGCATCACCTTTTGCCCCTCTATCCAGAAGACCTCGTAAGGTTTCGGCGGCTCTTTCTTGGCCTTTTTCTTCTGAGGGGGGAGAAGGAGCTGCAGCTCTTCGGGTGTCCGGGTCAGCAGGATATTCGCCTTGAAACGCTCCAGGAAGTCGATCTTTTCATTCAGTCCTTCGCGTTCGATGTGCATATTGGAGGCCTTCTGCTTCGCCTTTTTGGCCTTTTTAAAGAAGAGCTCTCCCACCTCGGCCGCCGTCCGCGCGCCCTCGGGAAGCTCCAGTTCGACCTCCTTCCCGCTAAAGTCGTGCAGCCGCACGGAGGTGGAGTAGGGCTTGATCAGGTGCATATTCGCCAGAGCAAGGTTTCCCTTTTCAAAGTTCTCCTCCGCTTCCGCAAGAAGCTTATCCTCGCTTTGAAGCTTGCCCAGCTCCCTCTTCATACGTTCTATCTTCTTCTGCACACGGGAAGCTTCGACATTCTGTCTGGTATGCAGCTGCTTCTGCGTCCGCTCCCTGTAGACCGCTTTAAGATAGGCCTCGATATCCTCTATCCTCTCGCCCTCTTTTGGCGTAAAAGAGGGTTTTTCCAGATCGGCAAGTTTGACGCCCGGTTTGATCTCTCTGTAGGAGTTCATGATATCTACATGACGAAGCGCATCCAGGACGACACCCTCCTCATCGAGCAAGATAGCGTTCGTATACTTGCCCGTAAACTCCAGCTGCAAAAAAGCCTTGCTCGCCTTATAGGCCCCGCTCTGGCGCACCCCGATACGCAGGACCTTGTCCCCGTTGACGATCTCCATGCTCTCGACGTCGCTTCGCCCCAAATACTTGTGAAGAAGCACGTCAAAAGGCGCCTGGTAATGCTTCATCCGCACGGAGTCCTCACGCATATAGATAGCGCTGTTCCCCTTTTTCAGGTCAAAATAGAGATCGTGCGAACCGTCGAATGCGATCTTGATGATATTGTCCCCCACCCGATGCGCCGCGGAGATACGTCTATATTTTTTCAGATAATCAACAATCTGTTTAAAAGCATAAAATTTCATAGTTTCCTCATTAAAAAGAATTTTAACATAAGGGTCTTTATAAAGGAGTCTGTACTTAAATATATAAATACTTGATATTTAATTTAATTTTGTAATTTCATAGAGTAATATTTACGAAACGCTTAACTTGGAGTTTACATTGAAAAAAATATTATTATATACAGCAATACTTTTTAGTCTTACAGGTTGTATCAACACAACTGTCACTAGTGTCAATAACCCAACATACAAAGAGCATAAGATATACAAAATTGCAATAGACACACCTACTGAATCGTTAATTACATCTCAAAAGATTGCTGAATCCTTTAAATACTCATTTTCTAAAAAGAACATTGAGGCTATCCCTATGAATACGATATTTCCACCTACAAGAAAGTATACTATTGAGGAAATGAGAAAGTTTTTTATTGACAACAACTTTGACTCATATTTGTCTCTAGAGGTAAAAGCTTCACAAAGGTCAAGTCAAACTGTTGGATATAACGCTAACACCACAACACAAATATATGGAAATTCAACTTACAGTAGTATTACATATGGGGGAGCAACCCAAGGTTCAGGTTCATATAACGCAACTACCTATGGAACAACAACTACCACGCCAATTGTTGCACACAATCAAGATACGAAAGCTAGAATCACTCTGCATGATGTGAATACAGGGGCTGTAATTTGGTTTGCAGACACCTACACACAAGCAGGTGGTGCATTATATATGGGAGATACAATAACTATAGATGATATTGTTTTAAAAACAATAAATAAATTAGTTGAAGATGGACATATAGATATACCAATAGAGCAAGCATATGTTTCATCAGCTGACAATAATCAATCAGGTGATTTTCGCGATTCAATAAATTCTTTCGTTGATAGTATATTTTAAGACAGCTGATTTTAAATGAATCTCCACTTTTTTTGACAGAAGTATAAGCTTCTGTATCAAATCAATGCGTCACCGCTTGAACGCGTCAGAGCCTCTGCAGAGCCGAATGTAGACTCTTTTCTCTCGTTAAAAAAATGACTCTGTTTGAGCAAAGCGAGTTTGGCATTTTTAGAGAGAAAAGAGTCGCAATGAGGGTATCCGACAGCCCGTCGGGCTCGAAGCCGCGGAGAGAGCTTTTTCGTTCTTTTTTGCGGAAAAAAAGGACAGACACGCTAAAAGAAAAGTTCTTATGCAAGTACATATCTACTCTGATAAAAAGTAATAGACAAATTCTATAAAGAAACTCACATCTTCATTTAGCTATAATCGCGGAATTAATTAAAGCTGCAAACAGCTATTTATGAGGTAACCATGGGACAGACCATAACCGAAAAAATATTTTCTGAACACGTAGGCAAAAAAGTATACGCAGGCGAGATCGTTCGCTCACCTATCGATATGATCATCGGTAACGACATCACGACTCCGATCTCTATCAAGGCGTTTGAAGAGAGCGGCGCGGAGAAACTGGCAAATCCGGACGGTTTTGCGCTGGTACTTGACCACTTCATTCCGGCTAAGGATATCGCATCGGCGAACCAGGCGAAAATCTCCAGAGAGTTCGCTTACAAGCACGACCTTAAGAACTATTTCGACGAGAAAGACATGGGTATCGAGCATGCCCTTCTTCCCGAGAAGGGTCTTGTCGTTCCGGGCGATGTCATCATCGGTGCGGATTCACATACCTGTACGCACGGTGCACTCGGTGCTTTCTCAACGGGTATGGGCTCGACCGACCTGGCTTTCGGGATGATCACGGGCGGGAACTGGTTCAAGGTTCCCGAGACGATCAAGGTCGTCTTTACAGGCAAACTTCAGCCGAACGTCTACGGAAAAGATCTTATCCTTGAGGTCATCCGCCGTATCGGTGTTGACGGTGCGCTTTATCAGGCCCTTGAGTTTACGGGCGATACGATCTCTACGCTGAGCATGGATGATCGTTTCTCTCTGTGTAACATGGCTATCGAAGCGGGTGCTAAAAACGGTATCATCGCCGTTGACGACATCACAAAAGCATTCTTGGCAGAGCGGGAGCTTGCACGCGAGCCGAAGCTCCACTACTCCGATGAAGACGCGAAGTATCTTAAAGTGATCGAGATCGACGTGAACGAGCTTGAGCCTGTTATCGCCTATCCCTCGCTTCCGTCAAACGGGAAACCCTTAAGCCGGGCCGTAGCGGACAAGATCGCGGTCGATCAGGTCTTCATCGGTTCATGTACGAACGGCCGCCTATCTGACCTCAAGATGGCAGCGGAGATCCTGAAAGGAAAACGCGTTGCAAAACGTACACGCCTTATCGTTACCCCTGCTACGCAGAATATCCTGAAGCAGGCCGAAAAAGCGGGATACCTCGACATCCTAATCGACGCGGGTGCCGTTGTCTCCAATCCGACCTGTGGCGCTTGTTTGGGCGGATACATGGGAATCCTGGGAGACGGCGAAGTAGCAATCGCAACGACTAACCGTAACTTCGTAGGGCGCATGGGCGCAAGAAGCTCGGGCATCTACCTTGCAAACTCTGCTGTTGCCGCGGCTTCGGCGATTACGGGTTATATCACCGATCCTCAAAGCATAGACTAAGCGCTGAGCACTCGGTTTCGGCCGGAACTCTTCGCCTTGTAAAGTGCCTGGTCGGCCAAACTGATCATCTTTTCGATACTCAACCTCTCTTCAATCTCAATCACCCCGAAAGAAGCCGTAATACCTTTTCCCTCTAATAGGACCTTCTCTTCCAGTCCGCTTCGGATACGTTCGGCAATGGACATGGCGGCAACGGCATTCGTCTGCGGCAGTAAAACGATGAACTCTTCGCCGCCGTAACGCGCTGCAGTGTCTACCTCCCGAATGCTCTCCAAAGTTATCTCGGCCACCCTGGCCAAGACCTCATCCCCTTTTTGATGCCCGTAGGTGTCATTCACTCTTTTAAAATGATCGATATCAAAAATAATCAAAGAAAAGACCTCTCTGTGTCTTCTGTAGCGTGCAAATAGATACTCTATCCTGCTCATCATCGCAGCACGGTTGCTCAAACCGGTCAGGCTGTCTGTAGACGCTTCCGCTTCCTTCTCTTTGTACAGCTCTTCAAGTTTTACATTCGCCTCTTGCAAGGCCTTACTCTGTTTTGAGATCACTACTTGATAACTTTTGTTGGTCTGAACATACATGACAATAAAAAAGCTGATCAGGACCTGAACACTGATGAGCTTAAAGAGTTCCATATAGGTAAACTCGGCCGGGCTTATCGCAGAAAACGTGATGTATAAAAACGAAAGACCAAAAAGCAGGGCAAAGAGCACTACCTCCCGCAAAGGGCGTAGAATAATAATAATAACGGGCAGGAATATAAAAAGAATGCTGCTTTCGATCGCGCTTTCATTATAGAGAAGGTTCCAGTAGATCGGCAGGGCCATGAAGAAGATGAAAATACGGCTTGAGAATGTATACCTGAGCCTGTGTGAGGTTTCCAGATACAAAAGGGCCAGACTCACCAGGGCAAAGGAAAACTCCAAAAAAGCTAAAAACTTGGAGTAAAAAAGATAATCCAGTCCGGCCATTAAAAAGGCAACAACGATTACGCTTTTTAAGATCATACGGTAAACGGTTTTTTCCAATTCCCGGTCTTCAAACCATGTTGAAAAGTTCTTCATAAGCTTCCTACACAATATTGCTATTTATTCTAGCTTTTTGTAAATATATCATATTTTACTGTATGAAGACTTCGAAAGCCTTTTTCCTATCCGCTCTTCTTTGTCAAATGAATAAATATTGCGAACACAAGGATAAGCATAGAGACGGCAGCGATGAGCATCGCCGCATAAGGAAGGTCCTTGTAGTCAAAAAGGGAGATCTTGAAAACGACCAAAAGAGACTCGATCAACAGGGCGATGATAATAGAGACCGAAAACTTTAAGAGCGTTTTGGCATTAAAGCCCTCGCTTTTGTGATGTGTATTGGGCAGGACCTCCTGATCTAAGATCGTTTTCCCCAAATCATACACGGCCAGCCCCAAAGTCAGTGCGATGATAGGCTTGAACACTGTCTCCAGGGTCAGCGTCTTCAAACCGATAAAATAGCTTCCAAAGTCATAAAAACCGTATCCCACCAGAAAAACGCCGAAGAACAAAAGCCCCCCGCCTATACAGGCATAAGCAAGCTTATTGACAAGGTTCATCCCTTTTTTTGTCTCTATCAGGTCGAAGCGTTCCAGGAGATAGCGCACCCTCAGGTCCAAAAAGAGGTATCCCCTCTGCGTTCTGCAGACAACGGTAACACACAGATGATCTGTTGCAACCGAGATATAAGGCTCGCTGACAAAAAACTCCTTGCCCTCCTCTTTCAACAGATATTTTCGGCTTTGACTGTCGGCCACATCTTCTCTTCTGCTGCGATAAATATTCTGCGAGTCTTGAATGCAGTTTTCATCCGTCGTATAGACGAGTTCCAAAGAGGGAAAGCTTTTATAAAGCTTTTTTTCAATCTGCTCCAGAGACAGATTCAAATCGATCTGTTGTAATGCCGCGTGGATAAAGGGAAGTATTAGGTTTTTATTCTTGTTATATATATTCACTAAATTTTGCATGACAGATTATACAACGGTTCTGGATTAAAAAAGTGCATAAAATGTTTATATTTTAATCTTATCTTCTTTTTTAGGCAAGGTGATGCTATAATTTATCCTTACACCTACAACTCTAGGAAAAGAATGAACCTAACACATTTAGACGAAAATGACAGACCGAAGATGGTCGATGTCTCTGATAAGAATCAGACTACGCGCGTCGCCGTGGCCAGCGGAAAAATAAGCATGAGCCAAGAGGCTTATGATGCTATTTTGGCCCAAAAGACGAAAAAGGGACCCGTCATACAGACTGCCGTTATCGCGGCTATCATGGGTGTGAAAAAGACCAGTGAACTTATCCCCATGTGTCACCCGCTAAACCTTTCGGGGATCAACTGCGATATAGAAGAGCTGCCCGAACTTCCCGGGTTTAAACTCTTCGTCACCGCGAAGCTGACCGGCCAGACGGGTGTTGAGATGGAGGCCTTGACCGGAACCAGCATAGGCCTTCTGACCATCTACGACATGGTAAAAGCCATTGACAAGAGCATGGTTATCTCAGATGTGCAACTTGAGTCCAAAGAAGGAGGAAAAAGTGGTGAATATAAACGATCTTGATCAGAAACTTGAGCTCGATTACCCCTGTACCTGGTGCTACAAGCTTATTTCGGAACATGAAAAACATACAAAAGAGGCTGTTCTTGATGTAATATCCGAAAGAATACATACTCTGAGCCACTCTAACAGCAGTAAATCAGGCAAATACGTCAGCATGAATTTAGAACTTTTAGTGCAAAATGAAGATGACAGGAACTTTATTTATGAAGCACTCAAAGCCCATCAGAAAATAAAAATGGTCTTATAAACAAGGATAAACATGAACAGCGAAAAACTAGAACGTGACTTATTGGATAAATGCGTGAGACTTGAAGGTCTTGATGAGAGTGAGCAAAAAAAAGAAGTCACCGATGTTTTAGCGCATCTGGAGAAAGAGTGGAGCGTCGACATCTCTCAGATAGGGGGTCATGAACTTAAGGCCCTCAGTTCATCTATAATCTCTCAAGCGACCAGGAGTTTGACCGACGAACTCGAAAGCCTTCTCCTGCAAAAAGAGCGTATAGAACGTCAGCTTGATAAGAAGACGCACGAGCTTCAGAGTCACAAGCACCGTCTCTTTTCTCTGATTGAAGAGAGCATCAAGGAGAAAGGAGCAAGCACAGAGACCATCCACAGACTGCATAGTCTTGAGATTCAATCCATGGATCTGCTGACTCTTCTTGAGGAGATGGTCGAATCTGCCATTATAACGACCTTGGAAAAGGGCTCAAACATCGAAGAGACCATAGAAGAGCTTGCCAAAGAGATCACCCTGCAGACTCTTGATGAAGGTATCCTCTCGGCCATTCGAATCCGCCATATCATCTCTACCATTCTGCAGACAGCCATTGATGTTGCCGAAGCCACACCAAACTCGGCCAATGCGATTCTGGAGGGGACGATCAAAGGAATGCGCACGGGTCTTATCCGCGCGCTGGATCGTTTCAAACAGAAGTTTCTGTTCACTCCGGATGAGGCGAAGATGGTATTTATCGAAGACCCTCGGACCCTGTATAACGAGTTGCATCACACCGATGCCCTTTTCATTCAGACTATCGAGGCCCTGGCCGCGCAAAGTACTCCGAGCATCAAGGCCGAACTGGAAAATATTCTTGCCGATATACGTTACGACATGGAGGAGTTGACGCTCATCTCAAAAGAGACCTTGGAGATTTTAGGTGACAGGCTTTCCGTTTTTGCAAAAGAAGCGATGCAAAAAAGCTCGAATATCCTTCAGTCTAAAAAAGCACAAGAGGCAAAAAAGATGGGTGTGCATGCCTGGGGCGTTGCGCGTTCCGTGCTTGACGGGGCTATCAAAGGCGCCAAGGATGCGATAGACAAGAAATAATGCCTTAAAACGCTTACCCTGAAGAGGCTCCAAGGTGCTGCTCACACCTTTTATGTTTCTATTTGATCGCCAAAGGCTTTGGTCCGCTACTCTTCTCATACCCCATGAAACCGTTTCCCTCGATAACTCTGGCTATAAGACGGTTGTACACTTCTCGCATCTGCGAATAGTTCGTCATGGTTGCCGCAGCGTCCAGACCGGTGAAAGCCTTCTGCGTCGATCGCCTCTCCGCGCGAAGGGAGCGAAACTCTTTATACGAACGATGGCGGTTAAGATTAAGCATATAACGCGCAATAGAATCATCCAGGGTGTCAAAAATACGGAGCTTATGGGTGGCGTTCTCATCCCGTCCTTCGGGTATTATCCCTTTCTTTCCCCAGGTCCACTCCCCAAAAAGATTATTCCCTTCTCTGGCGAAACGGCTGTCCCCCCAGGCACTCTCTACGGCAGATTGTGCCAGGACCAAGGAGACAGGGATAAGATCGATCTTTTCCAGATACTCCTGCTCGTTATACATCTCTTTTATACGGTATTTTTTGGAGATCTTTATCAGTCTGATCATATCGTAACGGGTTTTTAGACTATTGGTAAAAAGGTATTTGTGAAAAAATTTTTTGATGAAGGCGCGGTCAGACAAGATCTGTTTCTCGGCCTTTTTAATCTTCGGAAGGAGGGTGCCCACAAAGGCTGCTTTCTTCACCCTTGAATCGCGAATCTTATAATACTTCTCGCCGAAACCCGGTTCAAAGGCACTTATGTTTGAGAACAAAAAAAGCAATACAAGCCAAACCCTAATCAATAAGTCACCCGCCTATCTTATATCTGTGTTACAAAGACTTTTCGTACATCTCCGGTAAAGGTTATTATACCATCTTCGTATCCCAAATAAAGCTGGTCTCCGCTTGTGGGAATGACCAGACTCTTCTCACCTACTCTCTTCTCCCCGTTTGCCCGGTAAAAACAAGCTGCCATACCTGTCCCGCAGGCGAGTGTCTCATCCTCGACCCCACGCTCATAGGTACGTACTTTAATATGGTCCTTTTCTATGGCTGCAATATTCACATTGCAGTTGTATCTATGGCGGAGTTCTCTGGCTTCTTGAATGTCGAAGTTCTTTATATCTGCATCAAAAGTAACCAGATGCGGAACACCCGTATCTATAAGCCACCAGTTTTTTCCATTTATATTGATCTCTTTATCCAGGATCTTCGGCGGAGTCAGGTCGCTCTTGACACGATCACCATCTACTTCACAGGCGATCTCCCCTGCCAGAGTCAAAAAGCGCATACGCGCAGGAGCCAGACCGTTGTTCAAGGCATAATGGGCACAGGCCCGAGTACCGTTTCCGCACATCTCGGCAGAACTTCCGTCGGCATTATAAAAGCACCATTCAAAATCAAGATCGGGGTGTGGAACAAGTACGATAAGCCCATCCGCACCAACGCCTTCTTGGCGATGGCAAAGCTTTTTAGCCAGGGCAGAGAAATCCTCTTTTATAAAGCTATGAAAAATAACAAAATCGTTTCCGCTTGCCGAATATTTTGCGACCTGTCTCATCTACTTGTACCTTTCACTATAATTATTATCTTCTTTGAGTCTATCTACAAAGGCTTCACATTCAGCTTGAAGATGTTTCAGGTTCTTACTGTTGTCAATGACCCAGGTCGAGCGTTTTTTCTTCTCGTCTATGCTCATCTGAGAGTTGATACGAACCATGGCTTCTTCTTCGCTCAGCCCATTCCGCTTCATATAACGTTCAAGCTGGATCTGCGGCGGTGTATAAACAACAACGCTGTCTTTGATGTCATAAGCACCGTTTTCAAAAAACAGGGGGATATCGATCAGATAAGGGAATTCACGTGCATCAAAGTCTAAAGAGCGTCTCTCTATCTCTTCTCTGATAAGGGGGTGTATAAAGGCTTCAAGCTCTTTCTTCTTCTTTTCGTCTGAGAAGATTATCTTGCCGAGGTTCGCACGTAGAACCCTTCCCTTTCGTACGAACTCCTCGCCAAACATCTCTGCGATCTTTTCATGATGAAGATCTAAAAGTTCATGGGCGATGGCGTCAGCGTCTATAACGGCAATGCCGTAAAGTTTCATAATACTGGCTACCGTACTCTTGCCTGTGGCTATTCCGCCCGTCAAAGCGATAGCATACTTATAAAGCTTATCCGTCATTAATTCTTGATAATGCCTCTGTATGTCGAACGGATATAGTTTGGCATGGCAAAGCTTGAGACATGGATATCACAGTTATAGTAAGAGAGGCCGTCGATCAGGTCTGTGCGGTGCAGGATAACATCTGCCGTCGGATGATACTCTTTACTCGCAAGAATCATTGTCTTGCCTTCTGCCTTATATGGCATAACGACTTTAAAATACTCGCCTATCGCATTAAGCTGCTCTTTACTGGCAGACTCGTCATCAAGAGAAGCATTAAGAGAGGAGATAAGCCCATCTTCTTTAACGATGCGGTTTAGGTGAGCGTATGTCGCACGCGAAATTTCTGCGGACGAGTCGATCAATACGATATCGTAAGCGCTATCCGCACCGTTGGCAATACTGTCCAGTCCGCCAACTGTTATCTCTAGGCCCTTATGGCGCGCAAGCTCGTTTTGAATCCCTTCCGGTGCATTACTGATCAAAAGTAAGCTTTTAGGAGCCTTGTGCGAACACACAGGAACGTGTGCCATCATTTCATTATAAACAAATTCTTTACTCATATTACATTATCCTAAATAGATTAGCCAATCGTGACTGTTTTTTAATTATCGGGATTTTAGCATGTTAGGATTAAAGAGGTTTGAAAGGAAAAGTCTAAATTAAAGAACTTAGACTTAAAAGGAGTACTTACAAGTAGGTACAAATCTCATCCAGAGGCAAACGCACCTTCTCAGGCTGATCCTTCAATCTCTTTCCAAAGGTGACAATCAAGGCCACCGACCTCTCTTCTCCGTCAATCCCCAGACTCTTCTCCACTGCTTTTTGATCAAAGCCTTCAATAGGACAGCTGTCAATACCTTCAGTGGCCGCATATGTCATCATATTCCCCGCAGCAATATAAACCTGTTTTGCCGCCCAATCCTTGTAAAAACGGGGGTTCCCTTCTGCCTTCGCTCCCAGGAAATCACCGTATACACCCATATAAAGGTCAAACATCTCTTGTGGCATGTTTTTACGTCTGAACATCTCTTCGACATAAGGAGAGCCCGGCTCGATCAAGCTGTTTTTCGTCACAAAAACAATCAGGTCGCTGCATGAAGTGATCTGCACTTGATCCCAGCAGGAAGGACGAAGCCTCTCTTTAATATCCTGAGACTGTACCAGCAAAAACGACCAAGGTTCCATTCCGAAAGAAGAGGGCGAGAGCCGTCCCACTTCTAAAATATTCCGGACTGTTTCCTTATCGATCTTTTTCGTCTCGTCAAAGATTTTGCAGGCATGTCTAAAGTTCATCGCATCCAGAAAGTTCATCTCTATGCTCTCCTTGATAGTTTTTCTTTGTCTAGAACCTTAGCCAAAATATTCACAGGAAAACTTGAAGAGAGAAATCTATACTCATTGTCGACATAGGCGAAAGAGTCTCTAGCCCGCATCAAAGAGAGTCTCATCTGGTCTAACTGCTGCGTTACGGGTGAACTGAACGCCGAGATATGTTCTTTGGCATCATGTTCTAGATGAAGCAAGAACTCATAAAACTCTTTTGCTTTCAGGCCATCCACGTCGCCCAATACCGGAAAATCTGAATGATGCTCTCTGACGTAGTCCTGAAGTTTTTCATAAAAGTCCTTGTCATGGGTCATGAGGGGTTCCAGTTCCTTTAGGATATAAGAGAGCTGATGACAATGTTTTTGCATCAGAACATGAAGTTCATAAGACTCTTTTTCAAGCTTTTGGCGTTTATTCATCCATATGATATAAAAGATAGCTATCGTGACTAACAAGACTAACAAAGTAAACCCGAGCATTAAAAGAACTGTCATATCGAGACCCTTTAGAAATTTCACTAATAGTAACAATTAAAAACTGAAATAATTCTATGGTTTTGAGACTAATTCGACTCTTTTTTGTTCCAAAAGTAGAGACAGCTCCTGATATCTGGGATTGTAAGGGCTCTCGAAGCTTCCTAATAAGACTATATATTTTTCATAATTTTTCCAGACCCTATCTGAAGAGTCGGGACGGCCCCGTTTTATAAGTTCAAATGATACCGCTGCATTGATGAACCCCTTGATCAGTTTCATCTCTGTATCATCTTCGAAACGTCGCGGAAACCATATCTTTTCCAAGGTTTCATGTGCGTCATAATAACGTGTTTCATTTATACACTCAACAAACTCGTTTATCAACTCTTCGTGCCTAGTCATCGTTTTCCTCTAATATCTGAAAATGCTTGCGCCAATATCCGCGTCCGCCCTTCAAGGAGATGCAGTGGTGATAAGGGAATTTTTCCTTATACTCCTTCAATCTGTCCATAGTCGCTTTTCCGCTATCGCAGTAAAAAACAAAAACGGAACCTTCCGGTTCATCTTTTAAAAGGGCAGGATTGTACGTCACCGTTTCCGTGTGGTCGATAGGGTTGAGGATCGTATCGATAAGAAGGAGTTTGACCCCCTCTTTTTCAAGTTTTATTTTATTGCGAAGAAACTCTTCTTGGGTCCATTCATCTGGAAAATTTTTGTTCATATATCACTCTGAAAATATTTTTCGTTAGAATACCAGACTTATCCAAAGCGAATCATATAAAAAGCGCTTGACACATCAAACTTTATCTCATATTTAGTTATACTTTCCCAATGGCAAAAAAGAAAAAGAAACTTCTTAAATATAATCAAATCATCCGCACCTATTTTGATGGTGACGGCTTTGATGACGGTATCTCCCGTCTTCCTCTCGAGAAACTCATCGAGCTTGCCCAATATATAGGCCTCAAAAACACTGAACTCACCAGCGAGTCCCTGATACGAAATTTCAGACGTATCTGGAGCGAAGCTGAGCTGGAGCCCCGTCAATCTATTGTCGCTTATCTTAAGGAGCTTGGAGAGGTTTTTACGGGCAGCGGGGAAAAACGGCAGTCGCATGACAAGCTTGAAAAGATTGAAAGCTTGTTGGACCAACTGACGCTAAGCAGCAAAGAGGCAGACGCCCTTCAGGTACATTTTATGAATGAGCGCACCAAGCGTATCTCTCTACCGAAGATGGAGAAACAGCTCTATAAAATGCGCTTAGAAGAAAAACTTCATGTCCTAGAGAAGAGTTTAGAGCTAAATTTTTCAGACGACAACAGCCTGGAGTTTTTTGCTCCCGTCTCTTTCTCCTATGCGGACGAAAGCTTTTCGAAGATCTTGCAGATTACCACGGAGCCTCTCTCTTATACTTTCTTGGAGGAGTCATCCAAAGAGGAGCTTAGCCTCTGCCTGCAGGAGATGAAAGCAAAATTCCATGACTTAAAGCAGAAAGAGGCCGATAATTTTATCGCATCCCTTCCAAAGCCGCACCCTTACCTGAGCGATGAAGAGATTTTGACCGCCCTTAAAACCATGCCCCCTCAAAACGAGTTTGAACATACGCCTCTGAGTGAAAAAACACTCAAAGCGCTTTTCTCCAGGAGCTTTGGTACCCTCTCCCTGCAGCTTATGGACTTTAACCTTATTATGCACAAAGAAGCTCTCTTTGAGTATGAAGGAGACAGCCTGCATTACGAGGCCCTGAGTGAAATCTCTCTCCTTGAGCTGCTGCCTCGTTTATGGAAGGGCCAGGAGATAGACTTTGATACAGAGTTCAGCCTCCACAACGAGATGCTCGAAAACGCTTTTAAAGATGAGCTCGAACACCTTATAAAAGAGTGTGAGGAGTCCGCCTCAATCTTGGAGATTCCCCGCGCAGAGATCGTCTCTTTTGTGATGCGGGAGCTGCAGGGAGAGACTCCGGACCTGCATATCTCTTCGAAATCAGCCAGACGGATCTTGTTCAACTTCAACAGAAGCATAGAAAAACTAAAGCTCAAAAAACAGCGCGAAGCGTTGCTTGCCCGTACTATCAGGGATTTTAAAAACCTCTTTCCTACGGCGAGAGAGCTCCGTCGTAAACTGATCTTCCATGCCGGTCCGACAAACAGCGGAAAGACCTATCGGGCTATGAAGGCCCTGGAAAAAGCCGATACGGGATACTATCTTGCCCCTCTGCGGCTTCTCGCTTTAGAGGGGTATGAGAACCTCAAAAACGATGGCGTGGCAGCTTCGCTCATCACGGGTGAAGAGCAGATAGTGGATGAGTATGCGACCCATATCAGTTCCACCATAGAGATGCTCAACTTCAACATTGATGTGGATGTCTGTGTCATCGATGAAGTGCAGATGCTCAACGACAGGGACCGGGGCTGGGCCTGGGCGAATGCCATCATCGGTGCACCCGCCAAAGAGGTCTATATGACGGGATCTTTGGACGCCCTTGTCGCGATCGAGGCCTTGGCTGAATGGTTGGGCGAAGAGCTGGAGGGTCAGGTTCGGCGAGAAGGTCCAGTTGA
>CAXGZT010000002.1:0-37456 GCA_964014335.1 uncultured Campylobacterales bacterium
GGATATCGGTAGAGGTCCGCAGAAATTCTGTCAGAGAGAGCTCCTTCTCGTCCTGCGTCTCGCTCTGTTCTTGTTCCTGCTCTTTCATGGAGGCGATCTCTTTGTCGGTACGGAGTTCCAGAAAACGGTTATAAAGCTTATCGAAGGAGTTCTCGTCCAGGAGCTTGAGGGGCAGGTTCATCTCCATCTTGCTGTAGAAATTACTTGCTTCGACCAGATAGGCCTTGGTCAGAACCGCTGTCACTTCGCCTTCTATTTTCGCATAGAGAAGATAATCATGCACGCTGAGCTTGATATCGATGCCTTCGGGCTCATAGGGTTCAAGGTCACTCAGGTGTAAACTCTCTTCACTGATCATTTTTTTGCCCTTTCCTCGACGCGGGGGAAGACCTCTTTGTTATACTCTTGCTGCAGGCGTCCAAGTTCGCCAAGCTGCTGCTGCAAAATGGAGAGTTTTTCGCTTTTGTCAATCACGTAGGGAGTAAGCATCACCAGAAGGTTGTCTTGCTGCTCCTCCTCGTTCGTCCAGGTGAAAAACCAGCCTAGCAGAGGGATGTCACCCAGCAGAGGGACCTTTGATTCGATATCCTGCATATAGCTCTTTACGAGTCCGCCGATGACTATACTCTCGCCGTGACGGAGTATGGATTCGGTATTGACGGTCTGTTTCGTCGTGATCGGCTGGTTGTTCTCATCCACGCCAATAACGTTTTCCAATACCGTTTCGACTTCAAGAGTGACCTTGTCCTGGCTCGACACACGCGGCCTTATCTTGAGGCTCAAGCCTATGTCATCGCGCTTGAAACTGTTGGTCGTAGAGCCGGTGTTTGCATTGATTGAACCTGTTGCTATGGAGAGAGTCTTTCCGACATAGATCGAGGACTCTTTATTGTTCACACATAAGATAGAGGGGTTGGAGATCGTCTTGGACGCCCCCTTGTTCTGCAGAAAATCAAGGGCGGCACCAAGGACCAGGTACTGATCGATGTTCCCTATCGATTCGATCAGCTTGCCGGAGAACTGGTCGCTGATGGGTACCGGGACACCCCCGAAATTTCCAGAGAAGGTATAGAGTCCCGAAGAGGTCGCCATTCCCCCTTCTATACCGTATCTGAACCCTATGTCTTCGGAACTACGGTTGTTTATCTCTACGATACGCGCCTGTACATAGACCTGGTACTTCTCTTTATCAAGCTCTTCTATGATCTTTTTCATCCCCCTGACGACGTTGGGGTCGCCTACTACGATGATAGAGTTGATCTCTTCACTGAGCGAGATGTTCGGCTTAAGCAGGGGGTCGGAGAAGGTCTGTGTCGAGATGATCTCGTCCAGAGACGTTTTCACGTTCTTTGCGTCCGAGTTTTTCAGGTTGAAGATCTGCACGATCTCGTTAAGGTCTCTCTCCTTATCCAGGTTTTCGATCATGATGCGCAGTTCGCTTATGTTTTTTTGCTTTCCGATCAGGACAAGGGAGCTTGTGTTTTCGTTGAGCAGAACTGTCATCCGCTCTTTTTCTATCTTGTTGTTGAAATAGCTCTTACTGATCTGATCGATCTGTTTATGAAGGTTTTTGATCTCGGCGTGGTGGATTTTCACGATTTTCATAGCCATCTTGTTGTCCCGGACCAGATCGGCAATGACCCGTTTGATCGTCTCTATGTTTGAGGGGTAGTCCGTGATCAGCAGTGAGTTTGAGCCGGGCAGTGTCATCAGCTTGGCTGTTTTTGATATAAGATAACGCACCTTTGCCGTGATGATATCTACGCTTTCACCCTTGATGGTAATAGCCTGGGTTACCATCATCGAACCCGTCGTCTTTTTACCCGGTTTGACGACTTTAAGGTTATGTTTGGTCGCTTCGGAAGAACGGACAACCTCATACATAGACCCTTTCTCGATCAGGGTATGACCCTTTGATTCAAGGACCGATATCAGGATGCCGAGCACTTCATCCTCATAGATAGGCGAGGAAGTCAGCAGGTCGACCGTGCCCTTGATCTTGTGGTGAACGAGGATGTTCTTGTCTGTGATTTTTCCGATCAGCTTGACAAAGTCATTGATCTGGAGTTTGGAAAAGTTGATGTTGACCTCTTCTCTTGCCGTGAGCAGAGAGGCTGTCGTCAATATACCCACCAAAAATAGTTTAATAGATCTCATAGCGCAATTCCTTCTCTTTGTTGTTTCGTAAAACGATAAGTTCAATCTCTTTTATATCGTTTATATTTTGATAGATATTCAATGCATCCGCATAGGATTTGAGTGTTTCGTTGTTGACCTTTATGATGATATCCCCCTTGCGCAGCCCCAGATAGGAAAAGGGCGTGTTTGGGCGGATTCTGGTTATCTTGAAGCCTTTGAGTCTGCCTCTGTTCTTGACCTCTATGATATTGATATCTTCGAGTATCTGTCCAAAGTTCTTGGCATACTCCTGTATCTCTGCACGTGACATCTGATAAGGCTCGCCTTCGATATAGGGCGCATGTCTTTTCCGTAAAGCGGCCAGATCATCGGTGACCAACTCGAGGATATAGTGATGCGATTCTTTTTCCAATACGGCACTTGAAGGCCTTATCTCAAGCAGTTTGTAACCGCCGTAGCTCTCCCCTATACCCAAGATCTCCGTTTTATCAGGAGCCGACTTCATGGCAATGACGATATATCCCGCCTTCTTCTTATGATAAAGCCCTTTCAAGACCATGGTCTCCACGCCCGCTTCAATATATCGCGTGTGCGCTTTAGACCCTGTTAACACTACCTGCGGTTCGATAAATGCTCCGAGTGTATAGGCGCGGTACGGCGGCAACATTCTTTTTTCCTCATAAAAATCAACTCCTTCATTGGGAAGCGACCACAGCATCAGCAGACCGAGTGTTTTTCCTATGATGATGATCACGATCAGGCGGGTGAGGAGGTAGACCATCCAGACTCTAGAAGCGATATTCATAATGATATGCTCCTTTTTTGTCACGGGTGAAATTTTCGAGCGTCGGCAGGAACTTTGAGCTCATGAGTGAAGATGCCTCGATGTTTACCCTAAAGAGTCTCTTATAAAGGTCTAGACTGGCCTCGGCCCGGCCAAAGTCACCGACCATGGTACCGATGATGTTCAAAGGATTATAGAGGGCATAAGAGACTGTGGCGGTCTCGATTTTTTCGGGCATGAACTGTCCGAAGGTTGATGCGAGGGTGATCCCTTCCAGATCAACCCGGTTATAGCCTCCAAAGAGCATGACCCGTGTTTTTTGCACATGCAGACTTTCGAGCTTTTGCACATAGAGCTGGGCATTCTTTATCTCAAGCCAGAACGGTTTGTCGTCTATATGCTCATTATGAATCACGATGCCGTGGGGCTGAAGCCTGTGCTCAAGCTTATAATAGAGGTTTGTCTTTGGTATAAAATATAGCACAGTTACAAGGGCGAGTATCCCGTATCCGATTATATTTCTTGGTCTCATAATCTGATCTCCACATTGAAACTGGCCTGTTCTTTGCTAAGACGCCGGATCTTCATCGATTGGATGCTAAAGGGCTCGTTGAGAAGCCGGCTGATCAGGTAGCTTGCCGATTTTGAATTCATAGAGTCGCTGTGCAGTTCGACTATGCCTCTTTTGTCTCTTCGTACGATTTGGGCATTTTTAAGCAGTGAGGACTTCAATATCCGTCTAAGAGCGTTCCTTGTGCGTTTTTTACTGTCCCAGCTTTGGCGAAGTTCTACAAGCTTGTGTACCATCTCTTTGGTCTGATGAAAATTGCTTTCCGCTTCATGAAGGGCGGTTTTGGTATGCATCAGTTTGAAGAGCACAAAAAACAGAACAACAACAAGGAGCAAGATGATATAAAGGGGATTGGTCTCTCTCATAGTACAAACTCCAGTTTCAGTAAGCCGTTCTGATACCGTTTCTTAATCAACTCTCTCTTCTGCAGGCTCTTGATCACGGCAGAAGAGCGTTTGGACGATGCCAGTCTGATCTCTACCTTTAGCCTATTTCCCTGCAGGTCGTAAAGCGTGATATACTCGTTCTTCTCAAGTTTCAGGTCCAGTATCTCAGCTGTTTCCCGACGTATCCTGATCTGCTTTTCATACTGTTTTTGAAGTGTCTCGAAGACCACTTCGTTCTGAACCTTCGTTCCCGGCAGCTTATGCTCGGCATACAGCTCTAAGGGGGCATCATCAAATTCGGAGATTTTCGCTTCGCTGACTAGCCAATCGAGTGCAAAGATAGCTATCAATGCTCCCATAAAAAGAGCAAAATGCGTCAGGCTTCTTGTCGTCGCGATGTGGGCATACTGGGTTAGTCTGATAGAGTGCTCGGAAAAACTGTGATCATCCAGTTCCAGCGGTCTTGAGCTGCTTACGAATCCTTTTGGGAGTTTGAGCACAACATGGTTTTCTACATCAAGTACGGAACTCTCATCAATGGCAATGGCATCCGAAGCGTTTTCGAATTCGCTCTGGGCAAAATAGATCTTATTGATCTGTTCGGAATGAATCTTTTTTTCGGCAAGAGCATCAAGAATCTTCTTATCGTCATAGGCAAAGATTAGATAGGCATCCCCGCATTCATAGGCGTAATAGCTGTATTTTCCCTCGGGTACACTGTCCTCAAAGAGGGAGGGCAGGAACCTTTTCACCTCGGAGAGGCTCTTTACGGGGACGGATACGTGCTTCACCCAGTAAAAAGAGGGAGAGAGGATCAGGTCAAGCATCTGTTCCTCTTCGACGTTGACGGAAGTATGAAGATCGATAAATAGAGGAAGTGCTTTTTTTCTAAAGCCCATAGTCGAAACTCCCTCCTTTCTTTAGTTTTAGATCATATTCAAAGGCAACATGAACATTCTGGTCATTGCGCTTTACATCGACCTCGATGTGAGTGCGTGGAAGATAATAGCTTATATTAAAACTCTCCAGTCTCCTAATATCCTCCTCTGAAAGAACGAGGTCCCCGCTCTTTGTATAGACGACCGTACCGGATGAAAGGTCAGCAACAGTATCTTCCGCAAGATCAGGCAGAAGCAGTTTCCACAATTGAGGTGTGATATAGTTGACATCGATCTTGCTGTCACTATGGGAGCCAAACCGGATCAATTGTTTCCAGGGAATTTCTCTGATATTGTTATCGTGTCTGGTCAAGACATAATAATCTATGATCTGCTGAAGATGTCTCATCGAGACGATTTTTTCCCTGTAGAGCCAGGGTCTCATCTCGAAGATATCCGTGCGGTATTCAGGTTGTTGACCGCTCATGGCATCGAGGAGTAGGTCCTGAAAATATTGAACATCACTTACCGCGTATTGCAACATATATCCACTTAGAGCCTCTTGAAACGGCTTGGAAAAAGAGAGAGCATTGATATTGAAGCGACCCATCGAACTGCGTATGTTTATCCTCACGTTAAGGTTTTCATGAGCCAGAGGAATAATGGAGGTGTTCTGCAGGAAATAGCGCATACTCTCTGCATCTTCGACCCTGTTCAGCAGGGGAGAGGTTTTGAGCAGTTTGAGCAGATCATCGAGGATCATACTGCTTTGAATAAGGCACTTTCCTTCACGTACCTGCTTGGCACTGAGTCTCAACTGCATGATACTGACCCCGACTGCCGCCGTGACCGAGATAAGGAAAAAAAGGGTGATCAACAGGGCTACGCCCGGGCGCCTGTTTTGAGATTGCATGATCTTTGCCGGCATTTGTTGCATTACTCTCTTAGCCGCCTATACTCATGGAAAAGACCGGCAGAAGCATTGCCGCAACGATAAAGCCGATAATACCGCCGACAAAGAGCATCAAAATCGGCTCGAGGAGGCTCAGGAGCAGAGCGATCTTGTCTCTGTTCTCCTGAAAATTGAGTTCGGAGAGATTGACCAAAACCAGCTCCACCTCGGATGTCTCTTCTCCCAAGGCAATGGCCTGAATAAATGCCGGATCGATCAGACTGCCCGATTCGGCAAGGGCGGCTGAGAGGCGTTTGCCTTCGACGACTTTTTTTGCAGCATCGAAGAAGATACGCTGAAGGGCAGAGTTGTCCAGAATATTGGAGGACATCTTTATTGTCTGGACAAAGGGGACTCCCGAGCGTATCAGCAAAGAACCTATGTAGGCAAACCGGCCCAGTTCGCTTCGCAAAACGATATGGCCGAAAAGCGGTGTCTTAAGTATAAACGAATGCAGGAGATATCGAAAGCCGGGGCTGTAGTGCATCAGGGTAGTGAAAACGGTGATGAGAAGGAGTATGCCGCCAAGCAGAAAAGGGTAGTTATGGTTGAAAAACTCTCCTGCCGAGATCACGAACCGCGTTACGGCAGGCAGCTCCTGCCCCATATGGATAAAAATAGCGGTGATCTGGGGTACGATGAAAGCCAGCATAAAACCGACCATCAGCAGGGAGATCGCAATCATGAATGGAGGGTAGGCGAATGCCCTGCGTACCTCTTTTGAGATCCGGTCCTGTTCCGTGAGAAAACGTGCAAGCTCCAGAAGCACTTCATCAAGAATTCCGCTTGATTCACTGACTTTGATGGAGTGCTTATAGAACTCAGGAAGGACGACGATACTTTGGGAGAGAAGAGCCGTATAGAGGTTTTTTCCTTCTGCGAGATAAGCACCCAGGGTCTGAAGGAAAAGATGCATTTTTTTATGCTGCTCATAATGTTTTTGCATGACCTGCAGGGCATTGACAAGGGAGATACCGGCACGTATATAGATCGCCAACTCCCGACTGAGATTTGACAGCTCCTTCGCAGATATCCTGTACTTCCGACTGAAAAGAGTGTGCTCAAACAAAGAGGGAGGGTTCTCCTGGATTACTTCGTAGAGAATGCCCTGGCCTTTTAGTCTCTCTTTTGCTTCTTCCAGTGTCGCTGCTTCAATCTCGTTTTGGATATCTTTGCCTTTGGAATCTATGCCTTTGTAGGTATAAATCATCGCTCAGCCACCTTTCTCGCTCTCTTGTCTTGCTCCTCAATGGCCTCATCAAGAGAAGCATACTTTTGGACCGTGCCGAAAAAAGAGGGAAAAACGTAGGCCTCTTTTTTGTTCCTGACTATCATCTCTGTTTGGCTTCCGTCCGGGTATATCTCATACCTGAAGCAGGCTTCCTCTTCCCGGCCGTCGGGACGAAAATAGGGCAGGAGTTCAAGTTCTTCAACGCCCCTGTCTTTATCATAACGGTAGAGCTGAAGATCTCTTTCAAGGAAGGGTGTCACATTCTGGTTGAACTTTCCGTTTATCGACAGGAGGCACTCTTCACACCGTTTTATACAGACCAATGAGACATGGTTGTTATGCGAAAACCCCTGCATATACTTCTCCAGCGTCATAAGGGTCACATCTATGCTTTTCTCTTTGTACCTTTCAAACACGTTGATGATGGAACCGTAGACTATGCCTATCAAAAGGATGACCAGCATCAGTTCAAGCAGGGTGAATCCTTTTTTCATTTTTTCTTATTGGCATTGGCTGAAACGAATATCGGCTCCTTCAGCTTTGCCTCCCTCTTTGCTGTCGGCTCCGAAGGAAATCAATTCGATGACACCCTCTTTGTTTATGTAGACAAAAGGGGTACCCCATGAGTCTTTAGGAACCTTCTTCCCTTCTATATATGCCCCGGAGGCATAATTGACATAAAGCTCCGGATCCGGATTGGCGCTGAGTGCGCCGAGACCCTCTTCCATAGAGGGGTAAATACCATTGTCGAGCTTGAACATCTTCAGTGCTTCATGTACACTGTTCATCTGTATGCATACTAATTTTCGCTTGGCATCATCGGCCTTGCCTACCAGGTTGGGCATGACCATCGAAGCTAAAAGTCCCAGGATGACGATGACGATCATCAGTTCAATCAGAGAAAAAGCCTTCTTCACGAAAATCCCTTTGTAATTATATTAGTTAATTATACCTTATTTCTGATATATTCATTCAGGTTTAAGTGAAAATTAATTTATGGACTTGAGCATAGAAATGACCGCTTCCGGATTCTAATAGTCCTTTTTCATCATCTCAAGAAAAATTTTCAACAGGTTTGTATCGATGTGGGTATGCATCTGGTTTCTCATCAGGTTAAGCGCCGCAAATGAGCTCATCTTCTCTTTGTAAGAACGCTTCGTGGTCAAGGCATCAAAAATATCACAGAATCCTATTATACGGGCAAAAAGACTGATCTGTCTCTTTTTAAGACCGTCCGGATATCCATGTCCGTCCATCTTTTCATGATGATGTTTTATCCCGCTTAATATAGCCATATCATCAATTCCCATCGCGATAGCGCTTTTATACCCATAGGTAGGGTGTGCCCTCATAAGGGCAAACTCTTTGTCCGTTAGATTGCCATTCTTATTGACGATTTTAGAGTCTATTTTACTTTTTCCCAGGTCGTGCAGGATCGATGAAATCGCAAGTTTTTTCAGATCGGTTTCGGGCAGTTTTATAAATTGCCCAAGCGAAATAGAATAGACGAACACATTAATGGAGTGGGTATGAGTGTAATAGTCATGCGCGGCTATCTTCATGATAGAACTCACCGTGACCCGGTCGTCTGCGATCAATGTGAGAAAGCCGTCCGCCAAATTTTTGCATGTTCTCAGGTTTGCCGAGTTCTCAGGATCGGAAAAAAGTTTGTCCATAATCGAGGCCGCTTTTGAGTAGAGTATATCAGCCTTTTGTTTGACCGGTATGTCCGGGTTTGCCGCAATTGTTTTTAGATGCCTCTCTAAAAAATTTTCGTAATTATCGGAGTCATCTTCGAGTATATAGAGTTTTTCTATCTCTTTAAGACGTATCCTGTCTTCACGCTTTATGACGGAATCGCTTTGTAAAAAAGCACTCATCTGAGTCTTCGTTTCGTCTGAACTGTAGAGAGCAAAATCTATTTTGCTCTCTTCGCTCAGCACTCTCTTATCTACGGGAATATATTTCTTGCTTTTTTGAGTGCTTATTGACACCTCTTTCCTTTTGTATCTGGCCTTCGACGAGTTTTCTCTTGCGGCAGGTTGTTTACTTGAACGGTTTGTTGTTAATATTATACCCTGCCTTTTTAAAACTCTACTTGTAGAGAAGGTTTGAATATCTAGTGCGCGGTCTTGTAAAAAGATGCTTGTAAAGAGTAATAGGATTCCGTATCAGTATTGAAGGCGCAAACCTGCTATCGCTAGAGCACCCGGTAAAGCTTTATCAGACAGGCCCTGGCCGGTGAACCTGTCTTTTTGCAGACATAGATGGGTACGAGATTTTACCTCCTCATAGGAGTTTTTATGCTTTTTCTCCAAAAACAGTGTTAAATATCGGCTGTTACAAATACTCGGCAAACTCTCTTTTTTGATAATATCTACTCCGCTTTATAGCTTATTTATAAACTATTTATTAAAATCAATGACTTCACACCGAAAGGGGTACTCATGACAAGGTGTCAGCAATCCATACTTATCGGCGCTGTTTTGGCCCTGCTTCTCAGCGGCTGCGCAAATAATGCCAAGATAGTCATTCCTTCCTATTCTCCGCCAAAAGAGTACAAAAAGCTTTCAGAGATTGAGAGTGGCGGCGATATGAGGGAGGGAACCTATATGGCGATAGCCATCAACCCTGATATCAAAGGCCCCGAGGGAAAAGACAGGGCCAAGATCGATTCAATCCTGATCAACAGTATCAAAGAGGGATTGACGGATACCAATTTTATTACGATCTATCCTATCTTCGACACGGCCAATGTGGCTTTGAACATGGAGCTTATCTCTTACGACTATGAAAAGTCGAGCAACAATATCAATGCGGATATGCAGGTCGCTTTTACGATTACGAAAGGGGTCACCGAGTACATCAGCAAGACCTACGGGGCCAAGGCAAACCGCTATTCATCCAATACCGCCCTCTTGCCCTCAAAGAGCAGGATTCTGGTCGATCTCGGAAGGGAGGTGACGAAGAAGTTTATCTCGGACATAACCCCTTTGAAAACCCGGCAACTGCGCGAGTTTAAGTCTATGCCAAGTGATCTGGACTATATCATCACCTATGCACAGCGCGGAAACTTTGAGTCTGCAGTCGAGGATATGGAAGCCTACGGGGGTAGAAAGGATATGGCGTTTTATTATAATCTGGCCGTCTTATACGAGGGTCTGGGAAGCAAGACAGGGGATATCGGGACATTTAAAAATGCAAAGGCGGCATACGGAAGATCTATGAGCATGGGAGGATCAAATGACGAGCTTGTCGTTAATGCAAAGGCACGGTTTGACAACTTCTTTCGGCTGTTCAAGATAACGCAGGATCAGAAGAGAAGCAATAAGGCACTTTCGGATGAACTCGATGATATCTATGGACAGACGGAGTAGCCGTATACAACAAGGGAAGAGATGAGAGTATCAAAAGGTTTTGTCAATACTTTTTTAGCGGCTGCCGTCTCTATCGTAATGAACGGTTGTACCCTTGTACAGGCAGGGTTTGAAAGTCAGGCTGAGGTGCCTTCTTTAGAAAACCAGGCGAACAGGGTCGTTATCGGGATGGGGCTTATTCGCACCAATACGACGATATCAAACATGCCTATCTCGGCAGATGCCGTATGGCCGGAAGAGTTAAGCGATGAACTGCTGTTTGAAGATAATAAAGAGATCATCACTGCAGCATTGGCAGACGACCCTTATGTCGCAACACATGTTTATACAGACAAGTATCAAAAGAAGGTCCTCAAGGGAGTCGAATGGCTTCCCGCCCCCCGTATCGATATCCTGACCTATCATGCGCTTAACAGGGCCATAATATTATACGGACCGGAAGAGGAGAACTGGCCGACGTTTTTTGATATTGAGACAGACCTGGGCAACTTTCACACCTTTAAAGACGGGCGCCTCAAGCAGGTTGAAGCGGTGTCGGGCAATATATACGAAAATATCGCAGATGCCGTCATCTCTTTAATGCCGACAAATTTTCAAAAAGATCTGGAGGAGGCAGAAAGGGAGATGGCCGAGGCCTTCTTTGAAGTGGCTCAGTCCAAGGCCGAAAAGGGGGAGTATGAAACGGCCATTAAAGACTCCTCCGGTCAATCCCGGTACGGTGAAGATGTTTTTGAGTTGAAGATGAAAATTTCCATACTCGAAAGAGAGATCGTGGAACGGGAGATGATCGCGGATGAGAAAGAGGCGATCTATTTCACGCTTCTGGATGAGGCGATCGAGGTCCTTAAGAACGATATTGAACTCGATGAAGAGCAGGTCGGGTTGGCCGAAAACATCATTCTGGCATCGGAGGCTGTCAAGAAAGGGGCTCTTGAGGCGGGGGCAGCCTTTAGTCTGGCTCTGACAAATATTTCTACAAAAAACATCCTGCAAAACTTTAAAAAAGAGTTGAGAAGCCTGGCGGTTGCGAAGATGTATGTTCCCTGGGAGAAGCGAAAGCTTTATAAAAGACGTGTGGCGCGGATCGCTGCAAATGCCCTCTATTCGCTTCCTGCCATTGCGATCGGGTCATATTATGCTGTGAAACAGGCCGCATTGGCTGAAAAGTATGAAAGGGTCGCTGAGATCATCGTAGAGGCTCACGTCCTTGAAAAGTAGGATAAACAACGAAACTCAGGAGTAAGAGGATGGAAGTGCGAATGAAGAGAGATAAAGAGAAAACAAAGAAGAGACACAAAGGGTTTCTTAAAGGAAAAACATGAACTTGACAATAGCCAACATCGTACTTGTCGCAGCAGCTCTTTTGCTAAACGCCTGCGGGGGGACACCCTCACCGCAGCAGCAAAAAACTGCCCAGGAAGTTTTGATACAAGCCCCTTCGGACAGCGATAGATTTTTTTACGCCGTAGGCGAGGCAGAGACGGTACGTCTTGCTAAGAACAATGCCTTAGGCGATATCTCTTCTCGCATCTCCGTCTCTATCAGTTCGTCCATAGAGAACAGGCTCTCCGTCCTACGGCGCGATGGGAAGGAGTTTTCATCTCAAGATATTCAGACCCGGGTGAATGCCGTTGCCAAGACGATAGAGTTTTCTGGCGTAAGCCTTGTGCAGAGCCAGGACGACGGTGATATAAAACGCGTCCTGGTCAAGGTCGATAGGGAGATACTCTATCAAAGCTACTTGAAAAAACTTCAGCGCATAGAGGAGCAGATTGCGAAAGAGATGGCGCTTATCAAAAGATCATCTGTTTTTTACCAGCTGAAACTGTCGTACAAGAGTAGAAAGTCTATTGCCACCGCGGATGAATATCTTCTTCTGCTTCAAGCCATGAAGCCGAGTTTTAATGATAAAGAGTACAGAGAGAGACACGGGGATTACGAAGATACCCTGGCCAGAATAAAGCAGAGTGCTGTTTTTTCTATCAAGGCAGATAAAAACTCACAATCGCTGGCGACGCTTGTCAAGCGCCACTTGAGTGATGAAAACATTAAGATGAGCAGAGAAAAAGCGAATGTTCGACTTCAACTCTCTACAAAAGCCGAAGAGAAACATTACAAGACGGCCAGCGCCAAACTCGCCAAGATGAAAATTGTTGTTCGCACGGTAACAATCAAAGCGGTGGACAAGAGAGGGCTTACAATCTCCAATAATGTCATCAAGACAAAGGCCGCCTCTTCCATCAGTACAGAAGAGGCTATCTCACAAACGAAACAGTATGAAAAACGTATCCAAAAAGAGGGGATACTCTCTTTTCTCAGCGGAAAGGAGTAGTCACAAGGCCCGGGTATAGCGGTTGTGGTGAAGCAGATCCTTCAGCTTCTTCTCGCTTTCCCACTTGAGGCTCTTCAGTTCAGGCTCAGGAGCAAACTTTTTGACATGGCCCAGGCAGAGATAGGCAATCACTCTTTTATTTTCGGGCGCATCCAGCGTTTTTAAAACGGACTTCTCGTCCAGGATACTCACCCAGCCCATACCGATCTCCAAGCTCCTTGCCATCAACCACATGTTTTCAATGGCGCAGACGACACTGTACTCTCCCATCCTACCCATAGAGGTCTTACCCAGGACGGGATCGCTGTTGGGTGTATAGAGTACAGCGATATTCAGGGGAGCTTCCAGGATTCCTTCAAGTTTGAGACTCTGGTATTGGGGGCGCTCTTTGAAGAGGCTTTTGGCTTTTTGGTTTTCCTGGAGAAAGTTTAGATGGACCTGTTTTTTGACTTCCTCGTCATCAATAAGAATGAATTCCCAAGGCTGGGAATAGCCGACAGAAGGTGCAGCAAGAGCCGCTTGCAGGATAAGCTCAATCTTTCCGCTTTCTATAGGGGTGTCCAAAAAATCATTTCCCCTGATGTCTCGGCGAGAACGCATGATGTTTAAAAGAGTCTGGGCATCGTCGGATGTAAAGTTCATAGGCGTATTTTACACTAAAACCAGAGTAGACAGGTATGTAAACTTCTTGTTATACTTTATGGGTATAATTCATACACTATAAATGCACAGGACTTTATTTTATGATCAAAAAATGTTTATTCCCGGCTGCGGGGTACGGAACACGATTTCTTCCGGCGACAAAAGCGATGCCGAAAGAGATGCTGCCTATTCTTACAAAACCGCTTATCCAATACGGGGTGGAAGAGGCCTTTGAAGCGGGATGCGATGTCATGGCGACGATCACCGGACGGGGAAAACGTGCTATCACGGATCATTTCGACATCTCTTACGAGCTGGAGCATCAGATCAAGGGAACAAGCAAGGAAAACCTGCTTAACGATATCCGCAGTCTAATTTCGAAGTGTACCTTCACCTATACGCGCCAAAATGAGATGAAGGGACTGGGTGACGCGATCTATAAGGGAAAGGTCCTGGTCGGCGAGCAAGACCCCTTCGCCGTGATCCTGGCCGATGACCTCTGTGTCAACCCCGAGGGAGACGGGGTGATGAAACAGATGATAGGGCTTTACAATAAGTACAAATGCAGTATTGTAGCTATCATGGAAGTGCCGAAAGAGGACGTGCATAAATACGGGGTGATCTCAGGAAAAGAGATCGAAGAGGGTATATTTATGCTTGACAATATGGTTGAAAAACCGGATGCTGCCGATGCCCCGTCCAACCTTGCGATTATCGGAAGATACATCCTGACTCCGGATATTTTTGAGATCATCGAGAACACGAAGCCGGGTAAAAACGGGGAGCTTCAGATCACGGATGCGCTCTTGACGCAGGCGAAGAACGGTATGGTCATCGGTTATAAGTTTAAGGGGAAGCGTTTTGACTGCGGAAGCGTAGACGGATTTGTCGAAGCGACCAACTACTTTTACGATGAGTCTAAGAAAGAGATAAAAAATAAATAGAAACATCCGCTTCGCAGAGCGTCATGGCTTGTTTTGACGGCAGAATCGACCAACTGCTTTTACGGGAAGAGCAAAACAGGAGAGATAGAAGAGAAGGAGGTACTCTTTTATACTCTCTTTCTCAACTGCCCACGATACCCCTTGATATCCTACTCTTCAAATGATTCTTTCTGACTTTTTAATTCTTGTTTCATATGCATCATCTTTGACTTGATCATATCCGGATTTTTGATCATCATCAGGCCTTTGAAGCCGGTATAAAGACCGTACAAAGAGATGATGACTGCGGCTAAGGCAAGTATATTCTTTCGCCATGACATTTGAGAGACGAAACCGCTTATCATCCCCAGTATAAAGAGCGCGGGTACAGTGGCGAGACCAAAGACTAGCATGACGATGGCTCCCATCACGGCTGAACCTGAAGCTATAGCAGCCGTGGCAAAGAAATAGACAAGACCGCAGGGAATCAAGCCGTTTAAAACACCCATAAGAAAAAAACTGAAAAGGGATTTTGACTGTATGACGCTCTTGAAGAGTTTTTTGAAGAGTCTGTTTTGGGCAAGAGAGTGCTCTACCACCGTTAAAAACTTCAACTTCCCGCTTAAAGATATACCGATAAGGACCATAAGGATACCGACGACTATAAAGAGGACACCCTTTGAGGTCATCGAAAAACCGATGGCACTGCCGAGGTAGCCGAAGAAAGCACCGATAGCCATATAGGAGACGATACGCCCCAGAGAGTAAAGGGAGTGGGCCAAGGTCTGGAAAAATTTCGAATGACCGGGTCCGATCTTCGACGTCGAATAGGCGACCACGAAGCCTCCGCACATACCGATGCAGTGTCCGATAGAGCCCAATAAGGCGACAAGAAAAATAGTCCATAAATCTGCTGATTCCATATTCTCTCCAGTTTAAATATTTATATTATAATAATTATAAGGAAAACTTGTTACAAAAGTGTTAATCTTTAGAGGCATCTTTTAGGCTATATGCATTTGTACAGGACAGAGAAATGATCGATATTGTCATATAGGCCCTGTACAGAGGTCTGCTTAAATTTGAGATATTTTTTTCGATGTAACCGATACCGCAGAGAACTTATGCGATAATCCCGTAAAAAATCTTAGAAGAAGTCTATACAATGAAACACGGCGGAAGCATCTACAAGGTCGCAAAAAAACTTCACTGTCAGCCCGAAGAGATAATCGATTTTTCCTCCAATATCAACAGCTACCGTCCGCCTCTTGATATAGAGCAGAGTGATGAGATGATCGTGAAATACGCCGACAACTCCTATAAGGGTCTGAAAAAGGCCGTTTCGGGAAAATATGCTGTCTCACGCAGAGAGATGGCACTTTTTAACGGAGCGACAGCGGCGATATTTGAACTCTTCAGGGGCCTTAAGCCTAAGGAGGTTACGCTTTACGCTCCTCTTTATAGTGAATATGAAAGGGCTGCTAAAGAGGCATCGAAGAAGATCATTAAGATCAATCGGTTTGAAGAACTCTACAAAATCCCGAAAAAAAGATCTATTGTCGTCTTTGTCAACCCCTCTACACCGGACGGAAAGTTTTACGGGCTTGAGCGCCTGTTCGATATCTGGAAACAGCAAAAATGTACGGTTATACTTGATGAGTCGTTCTTGGAGTTTGAAAAACTCCCCTCGCAAAGGTCAAGACTCGAAGCCGATAAAAGACTCTATATCGTCCAGTCCTTTACGAAGTTTCATGCCTGCGCCGGGATGAGGATAGGGGCTGTTTTCTCTCAAAAAAAGAACATCAGAAAGCTTCATACTCCCCGCTGGAACCTCTCCTCTTTTGATGCGGAGTTCTTGAAACGGCGTTTAGAGGATGGAACTTTCACAAAGCAAGCACAAAAACGTCATCTGCAAGAGAAAGAGCTGCTCTTTGAACTGCTTCAAAAAAGCAGACTCTTCGACAAGATATACCCAAGCGACTCGAACTTTTTTCTGGTCCGATCGGATAAGTCCGAGGCTATATACCGCACACTTCTAAGGCAGAGGGTCTTGGTACGTGAGTGTGAAAATTTCGATTTTCTGGATAGGCGGCATCTTCGTTTCGCCGTGAAAGAGAGGGCTTCTTTGGAAGTTTTGAAAAAGGCCTTAGATGCACTCTCTTAGTATATTTGGTACCAGTTCGGATGCGGGAAAATCGACGATCTCCTTTGCCTTGACCTATCTTTTGCATCAAAGGGGTATCAAGGTCGCGCCTTTCAAGGCGCAAAACGTCTCGAATAACTCGAGAGTATGCGACAGCGGAGGAGAGATCGCCCAGGCGCAGTATTTTGCCGCCGAATCGATAAACTTGCCGACTACACCCGACATGAACCCCGTACTTTTAAAGTCGGGCAAGGGGAAGAGCTCCTCTTTGATTATCAAGGGACGCAGCCGGGGCGTCAAAAGCGTCAGAGAGTATTATGAGGAGATACACAGGCTCAAGCCCATCGTCAAAGACTCCTTTCTCCGTTTGAGTGAAGATTTTGAATGTATTGTGGCGGAGGGGGCAGGAAGTCCTGTCGAACTCAACCTGATGGAAAGAGACCTGAGCAATATCTATATCGCAAGGGAGTTTAAGACAAAGATCGTGCTCGTCGCAGATATCGAAAGAGGGGGGGTCTTTGCATCAATATGGGGGGTGTATAACCTTCTTCCCGAAGCCTTGAGAGAGAATGTAGTCGGTGTCCTAATCAACAAGTTCCGCGGGGATATGGGGCTTTTTGACGAGGGGCGCGAGATCATAGAGAAGGAGTTCGGTATCCCCGTCCTGGGGGTCATCCCCTATAAAAGTTTTAACCTCGGCTTTGAAGACTCCCAATCGCTTCAAAACTATACACAGGATATCAGCAAAAGCATCATCAAGGTCGGCGTGATCCGTCTCCCCCATATCAGCAACTTTACCGACTTTGAACCGCTTGTCGCCGATGAAGAGGTGGATCTGCAGTTTGTCAGCAGTCTGCAGGAGGCGCAAAATTGTGACCTGATCATACTTCCGGGGACAAAACGGACGATAAAAGACCTGGAATGGCTGAAGACGCAGGGCTTCCCCCTCTTCTTGAAAGAGACGGACAAGACGGTCGTTGCGATCTGCGGAGGGTATCAGATGATGTTTGAACACATTATAGATACCCATGCGGTAGAAGCTGACGAACCGACCCGGGTAAGGGGAGTGGCTCTTTTAGAAGGCGAGGTAAGCTTTGAAAAAGAGAAGATCGTAAGGAAAAAGACTTACCCTATTTTTGGTCTGGATATTGAAGGGTATGAGATACATAACGGAATAACAGACTCTCTGAGCAGGGATAAAGAGAAGTTTTACGGTACCTTTGTGCATGGACTCTTTGACAATGATGCATTTCGTCAAAAGCTTTTTTCTGAAGTCAATCCCGGCTACAGGGGATTTGATTTTCAAGCATACAAAAAGAGAAGCGTCGTATCCTTTGCTTCTCACGTAGAAGAGCATATGGATATGCACAGGCTTCTAAAAGCTCTGCATGAGTAATCTTCTTATTGCTTTTTTTGCCTATCTTCTGGACAGACTCTTTGGAGAGTTCAGTTTTGTCAAACACCCCGTTATATATATGGGAGAAGCCATCTCCTGGTTTGAAAAACATTTTTATAAGGACACTGTCTCGCGCGGGGTCGTCTTGGCTCTTTTTATTGTCACGCTAAGTACACTCGCCTCTTTATTTATTATCTGGATAGCAGAGCATCTTGTCTGGTATCTGGAACTGATGCTCACCTCTTTTTTAGCCTCGATGTTCCTGGCGCATCGTATGCTTTACGAGGCGGTGTTTGAACTCTCCTCCGCTCAAAATCCAAGAGAAAAGTTGTCGATGCTGGTCAGCCGGGATACACAGGGACTCAGTGATTCGGAGGTCTACAAAGCAGGCATCGAGACCTATGCGGAGAACCTGAGCGACGGGGTCATAGCTCCCCTGTTTTACCTTCTGGTTTTCGGTTTGCCGGGGATTATCATTTATAAGTCCGTCAATACCCTGGACTCCATGGTTGGATACAGAAATGAGAAGTACGAGAGGTTCGGAAAGGCCTCGGCACTTCTGGATGACCTTCTGAACCTTCTTCCCTCAAGAGTGACAGCCGTGATAATAATGCTTGTAGGCGGAAAGCATCCTCTTTTCAGTTTCTACAGGGACGGGAAAAAACATGCCAGTCCCAATGGGGGACATCCGATCACGGCTATGGCTCTGGTTGCAGGACTTAGGTTGGGAGGTCCGACCAGCTATTTCGGCAAGGTACGGGAAAAAGCCTACTTTGGGTCGGGCAGGAAGGAGATTGAGAAAAAGGACCTGCTTAATGTGCTTAGCCTGCGTAAGCGGATAGATGCATTTGTCTTGATATCTATTTTAGCGGCAGGGCTCTCTTTAGGATATCTTTTTTAAAGAGTTTGATTCTGGCATGTTTCTTTAGCATCTGGCTGTAATCCAGCTCATGTTCATCATTCAGCCGTCTTTGCAGGCCATAAGCGAGTGCGGCATATTGCATCTGCGTCAGAAGTTCGCCCAGTTCGAGTTTTCGGGGTGAATTCTGATTATAAGCCTTCAAAAACATCTGCAGTTTCATCTTGCTTATCTTCTCATCCCCTATCCAGCTCATAGCGGTGATACCGGTATCAAAGTGAAAGCTTCCGTTTCCCGATTCGATAAAGTCGAATATACCCAGTCTCTTGCCGTCAAACTTTGTGTTATCCGGAAAAAGATCGCCATGGATTGTCCCGTCATGCCTGTCGTCAAAATTCAGAAGCTCTTCAAACTGTTTTGCAAGAAGAGGATTGAGCAGACGCAGCTTGCGGATATCTTCTTTAAAGGAACCCTTGTCAAAAGGCGTAAAGGAAGATTCTCTTTTATAGGTACACCGATGCATCTTTCCCAGGAACGCGCCCAGAGCCCGGAGCTTATGCAGGTCAATGGGATGGGGAGTCTCACCCTCCAGGTAGGTGAAAAGATACCACTCCTCTGAAGTGTTGAGCAGTCTAGGGACATGCAATCCGCATGCTTGAAGACGCTTCAAAAGCCCTGCCTCATCACCGATCTGTTTCTGACCGGCGCGCTCATATCTTTTGAGTATATAGCGGCATGACGTGGCTGTGAGGATGAAGGTCGTATCAATGACACCCTGGCGTGTCGGGTGAAGGGAGAGGATGCCTATATCCGGAAAGAGTCTCTGCGCCCGCGAAAGAGAGAGCCGTGTCTTAATCCCCAAGAGGGTACTCCTTCATGATTTTCAACCAGTCCGGTATCTGCTCTTTTTCTTGTGAGCGAAACGATGAAGAGTAAGCCATTTTCTGTCTACCTCTGTTTGGAGATGATCAGATAGATGAAGAAGGGTCCGCCTATGAGTGCGGTGATGACACCGATGGGGATCTCGCTGCTTGTAGACAAAAAGCGCGCTACCGTGTCGCAGGCCAGAAGGAAAAGAGCGCCGAGAAAGAATACCGGCAGGATAAGTGAGACAAGGGACTGCTGGTAGATACGGCGTATCATATGCGGTATGATAAGACCCACAAAACCGATGGGACCGGTGAGACTGACCAGTATGCCGATGATGACGGAGGTGATCAGCAGTAGAAAATAGCTCAGTCTTTGGGTATTGATTCCTTTGAGTGCAGCCTGCTCGTCTGAGAGGGCCAGAAGCTGCAACTCGAAACGTTTGAACCATAAAATCCCCAGCAGAAGGAGCGAAGCTGCGGAGATGATAATGACATTCGTATAGCCGACGATAGAGAGGCTTCCCATGGTAAAGCGCATGATAGTCGCCGTCTCGGTAAAGGAGCTGATGTAAAAGATGACCATCAGTGCCGAGGTGTAGAAAAAAGAGAGAGCGATACCCAGAAGCAGAAGGGACTCCTGGCGTGCTTTAAGCAGGTAACGTGAAAGTGTGATCAGCAGGATAATGGTAAAAAGCGCACCGCCGAAGCCGAAGAGGGAGATAGCGGAGATACCCAGTGTGATATCAAGACCCAGCTTGATCGCGATGCCTGCACCCAGAACGGCGCCGCCTGAGACACCCAGGGTAAAAGGGGTCATCAAGGCATTGCGAAAGAGAGTCTGAAAGAGCAGGCCGGCGAGTGCAAGGCTGCCTCCTACCGTAAAAGCCAGGAGCATACGGGGCAGACGAAGGTCAAAAAAGATACGGTGCGAGAGGGAGCCGGTCTCCAGGAGAGTGTCGAGATCAAGACTGGCTATCCCTATGAAGGGTGAGGCCAGGGCAAAGAGAAGAAGGAGTGCCCATAAAAGATACTTAGGCATACTCTATACCTATCAAGCCGTTCTCGTTTTTAAACCTTACTCCATAGGCAAAACTCAAAAAATCCTTCTCGAAAAAACCTCTTTCATAAAAGCTTGTCTGTGCATCTTTGATAAAGAGTACGGGATCGTTCAGATGAGAGGCAAGCTGGATATCATGGGTAATAAGGACCGTCGTATGTCGCTGGCGCAGTTTTTTAAATTCTTGAAGAAAGAGCTGTGTGTTCTTGGGGTCAAGATTGGCGGTAGGCTCGTCAAAGATGAGGTATTCGCTCTCCTGAACCAGCGCCTGGGCAATGAGAACAAGCTGCTGCTGTCCGGAGCTTAAAGCCGCAATGTTCGATCTTTTCAGTTCCGTGATATGCAGCTCTTTGAGTGTGGCTTCAACATGTCTTCTGTCGTCTTGAGAGTAGTCCCTAAAACTGCTTTTATAGGGGTAGCGCCCCAGCAGGACAAACTCCTCAACGCTGGTAAACTCCTCAAAGCTTTGCATCTTGGAAGGGATATATGCGATTTTTTTGGCTCTGTCTCTCGCCTCCATCTCCTTGAGTTCAAGCCCGTCGATGAGTATGCTTCCCTTATAGGAGAGCAGACCGCAAAGCGCCTTGGCCAAGGTGCTTTTTCCGCTTCCGTTTGCACCGAGTACCGTGAAATGCCCTTCGCTTTTCAGGTTGATATTCTTCAGAATGATTCTCTTGTCGTAGGCAAGGCAGAGGTTTGAAAGCGTCATTTTATAATGAGCTCCGAGATCTCTTTGATACTCTGTGCGATGCGATGAGAGGGGATGGAAAGATAGGTTTTTTGCATGATGTAGATCTTTCTGTTTTTTGATGCATTGATAGGGATATTGTACCAGAGTTCTTTTGCTTGTTGATGGTCTATTCTGCCGTCAGTCGTCTCCTGATGTATAAGGATGACAATATCGGGATTAAGCTCCAAGAGCCCCTCGTAATGGATCACGGGTTGAGAGAGTATCTCACCCTTGAAGGCATTTTCGGCCCCGCTGAGTTTGATGATGTCTTCATAAAATATATTGTGCCCGGCGATATACATCCCGCGGTTCAAATCCAGTGAGAGACCGTAGATAATCAAGACCCTCTGTCCTTTGACGTAGGCTTCGGACTTTTTGGATTTTTTGACCTCTTCAACGGCCCTGTCTATAGGTTCTATAAGCGGGGTCGGATCGCTTTTGAGCTCGTGTGCGACCTTCCGTATGGCACTTTTGATGTTCTCTATCGTATTCATCTCGAATGAAAGCGTCTTGATCCCGAGTTGTTTGACCTGGTTGATGGTCTGAGAATATTTTCCCTGCCCTATGACAAGCGTCGGGTTCAGGGAGAGTATCCGCTCAAGGGAGGGATTGGAGTAACCGCCCACCTTGGTGATACTTTTGACCTCTTCAGGCCAGGTAGAGAACTCGCTGACGCCCACAAGTTCCCCTCCTTTTCCCAGGGCAAAGACGATTTCGCTCAAAGAGGGTGCCAGAGTGATAATCCGCTCTGAGGAGAAAAGAAGAAGGGGCAGCAGCAGGAAGGATATCACACGCATAGGGTCTCTTTGAATGTCCATGTGTCCGTGTCCAAGCTGATATAGTCGGCATAGGCAAAACTCTTGCCAAAAGCCTCTTCCAGGGATATATCCTGAAGTATGTGCATCAATACACGGATCACTCCGGCATGTGTCATCACCAGGACATTTTCATAAGGGTTGGCCGGGAGAAAACCTTTGAAGAAGTTCTCGATACGCCGAATATAGGCCGGATACTCCTCTCCGTCAAGGGCATTTATCCATTGCTCGAACTCCTCATACCCAAAGGACTCGCTTTTTATGATCGCATCAAAACTCATCCCCTCATGCCGTCCCCATGACTTTTCTCTCAAGGCCCGGGTGTAGACAGCTCTTATTTTCAGGTCGAAGGCCTCAAGGGTCTGTCTGCACCGTTTCAGGTCCGAAGAGAATACCGCGTCGTACTCTTTATCTTTAAAGCGGCAAGCCAACTCTCTGGCCTGCTCTTCACCTTTTGGAGAGAGTCCTATATCGATATGCCCGTTATAGCATCCATGATACTTCTCATCGACTTCGCCGTGCCGTACCAGTGTCAGGATCACGTCAAACCCACTATCAGCAGAAGATGAAGCAGGAGAAGCTCACTCCCTTCGATCATAAAACCGTAAAGATCGCCGCTGAAACCGCCGAAACGCCTGGTGAACCAGAGCTTGAACAGAAGCAGAGCCGAGAGGGAAAGAGCCAAAAGCGCGACCCCCGAGGGAAAGAGAAGGGCGGTTGAGAGGACAATAGCGGAAGAGATAACAAGCTGGGGCTTGTTGAACTCCTGTTTGGCCAGGGTGCTCATTCCGTTCTCGCGGATATAGGGAAAAAAGTAGATAGCCAAGAGCGTGTTGAAACGCGAGAGCATCAAGATAAGCGGAAGTGTCCACAAGGCTTCAAGATGCCAGAGTGCAGAGGCTTTCAGGATAAGAAAAAGAGTCGTGAAAATCATCCCCATAGCACCGATATGAGGGTCTCTCATCACCTCCGTCGCCCTCTCTTTGGAGACAAAAAGTGCATCCACCGCGTCAGAGAGACCGTCGAGATGAAGGGCACCCGTCAGCAGGATCCATAGACCAAAAAGCAGGATATTGAGATGTGTCGAAGGAAAATAGGGTTCCAGCAGATAGTGAAAAAGAAAAAGAATCGAGCCCAGCAAAAAACCGACAAGAGGATAAAACATCACGGCGTAACCGTTGATGCCGGCAAAGAAATCATGAACGCGGAAAAAAGGCAGGGTCGTGAGCATAGAGAGGGCCAAGGCAAAGCCCATTGCTATTTTTTTAAGCCTCGCCATTTATTTTTTTCCTTTGATCTGTGTCGCTATTCCGGCGATACAGTGGAAGACAGTGTCACAGTTTTGGCCAAGGAGTTGGGAGATCTTCCCGGATATATCTGCATATTGTCTTGCCAGGGCATTATCAGGGATGATGCCGGAACCGACGTCATTAAGGACGAAGACGATATCGTGGGGAAGGGCGAGGAGTTGTTGGATATGCTGATGAATATCCTTATACTCGAAACCGTGATAGAGCATATTGTTGATCCATATGGACGTACACTCGATCAAGACAAGAGTCTTGACCGGAGCGATCGCGCCAAGAAGGTTCATCGGTTCTTCCAGCGTCAAAAAGTTTTCGCTTCTTTGAAGCTTATGCGCATCTATCCGTTCTCTCATCTCCTCATCGACAAACTCGGTCGTCGCCAGATAGAGGGGAGGGAGTTTGGAGTGCTTGAGTGCAAACTGTTCCGCATGAAACGACTTTCCGCTCTTGATTCCGCCGATAAAGAGTGCCTTCATTTCAGATAGGTCTCGATTTTTTTTGTCAGAACCTCTTGCGAGATACCGCGGGAGTAAGCATAAGCGGTAGCCGCTCCTGCACCTACGCCTTCTTTGGCCTCTCCTTCGTCATAAAGCTTGAGTGCAGGATGGTTCGCATCTGCAAAAGAGAAGTCGGCATAATAGGCTTTGAGCCTGAAGTCGAGCTGGTCTATAAGCGCCTGAATATCGGAGTGCTCATCTTCCGCTATCCATTTTGTCGTGCAGAGGTGGATACGGCGGTGATCGTGGTGTATGGCCTGTCTTGCGGAGATCCTGTCGGAGATCATAAGAGCTGCAGCCATCTGTGTCCCTCCTGCGAGGACGATATCAAAACGGCGCGAAGCGGAGAGGATAAAGCCGGCAACGAAGAGGAGCATATTATCCGCCGTATGCCCGAGTTTTTCAAAAAGAGCCATGTTCGGATGGAGTTTGGAGAGAGCCTTGTCTATGCTCTTTTGTTTGATGCCCTGGGGAGTATCTTTGAAGGAAGAGGAGAAGAGGCCTTTCGTCTCATATCCCAAGGCCGTGACAGCGGCTTGGGCCGTAGTCGTTCCGGAAGGAGTGCTTTCTGCCAGGATAAGGTAATCACCCTTGAGGCGATAGCGCTTTCCGTAAGCGAAGCCTTTTTCAAAAACGGCTTTTGCGTCAAAGGCTTCATCGTCTGTTATACTTGGCGTAGGCTTAAGATCAAGATCGACAAGCTTGCACTGACGGGGCTTTTCAATCATCCCAAGGTCCAGGACCTGCAGATCCTCGAAAGGAGAGAGTTCATGTACGGCTCTCGTGATAAGGGCAGGGGTGGGAACCCCTTTTGGCGTCTCGGCAATATCGCCCAGGGAAAAGACTTTTCCCGTAGAGAGGAATTCCGCATCAAGCGTCGGTGTCAAAGGGACCTTTCCCGGGATCCCCGCCTGGGTAAGCAGGGGGATCTCACAGGTGTGCGTAACGCAGGCCGCCAGTAGGAAGTCGGCTTGTTTCTCTTGAAAAGGTGAGTTGTCAGGTGATATCTTTTGCATTGTTTAGTATAACAAAAGGCTCTTAAAATTGAGCGTTCAGGCCGACATAATAAGAACGCTCCGCTGTCGCATATCCGTCACGGACCTGGTAATACTTGTCGGTAAGGTTATCGATTTTTGCATACAGGGTGAAATTATCATTGATGCTATAGTTGATTACCGTATTAAAAACGGCATACTTGCCAGTTTGGGCACCCTGTCTATCGGCGCTGTTATAACGCTCTCCTATGTACTGGGCATTCAAACCGACATTTAAAGCTTCTGTAATGTAGTAAAAAATATTTCCGTCGATTTGATGCTTCGGACGTGAACGTAAGAACTCTCCTTCCGCATCTTTGGCATCTAAATAGGTATAGTTGATGCCTACACTAAGTAGATCGAAGAAATAGTCATTATAAGCTGCTTCAAAACCTTTTAACCTTGAGGTACCGGAAATATTATTATAAGAAGAGGTCGTAAAGTCATAATCAATCAGGTCTTTGACCTTGTTGTTGAAATAGGTAAATCTCAGTTCATCACTGCCGATGGAAACCTCGAAACTTTTCGTCTCTTCGGGAGAGAGGCCGGGGTTGCCGTAAAAGCCGTCAAAGAGTTGAAACAGAGTCGGTACATTATACGCCGTACCATAGTTTGCACTCAGATAGATATCATCATAAACAAACTGTTTCAGACCGATTTTACCCGTTGTCTTGTTGTCGAAAACACTATAGTCGTCATATCGCAGAGATTGGGTGAAAATTGTATTTCCGAGCTCTTCGAAGAGAAGAGACTTGTTGTAGTTTGTTGCGTAAACCGATTTAGCCGTATACTTTTTATTCAAATCGGTTCCGGCCGAGCTTTGCTGTTCAAAAGACTGATAAGAGCCGCCGACTCTTAGAAAGGAGTCTTTTGCGTAATCGATTCTGTCTTGCAGTGATATCTCTTCCACGTCCCCGGTGTAGCCGCCGTGTTGTGAGCGTTTGAACCTTGATAGACTATATTGCAAGGCAAGATCATTTAAGCCGTCTGTGTGTCTGTAGGCTGCAGAATAAAAATAGTTGTCCAGTTCATTAACGGTAAAAGGAGTGTTGGGCGCATCCAGGGTATCACCCGTAGCAAAGTCGAATGAATCGTACTCTATGTAAGCATCTATATAACGAAAGTTTGCCTCTACCCTGTCGTTTTCAGTAATTGCGTAAGCGATTTTTGCATTATAGGTTTTATTTACATAGGCATCATTCTCATACCCCAGCTCATCGCCCCGTTTTCCAAAGTCAGGATTGGTACTTGCCGGTTCTGCCGCCGAAAAGCCGTGAGTATCATAGCGCGACGCCCCAAATGAGATCTCATACCTGTCTGTTTTATGTGAAACCTGAGCGCTTATCTGTTTGGTTTCAAAAGAGCCATATTCGACGTTTCCCGATGTATGGGTGCCTTTTTGCGCTGTTTTCGTGACTATGTTGATGACACCGGCAGATGCATCTGCACCCCAGACACCTGACTGAGCTCCCTTGATAATCTCTATGCGTTCAACATTGCTGAGCATGATCTGGGAAAACTGGGCACCGCTTATGCCGGAAATATCATTGTAACGTACACCGTCTATTAGGACCAATACACGTTTGGAATCAAAGCCCCGAACAAGCATAGAACTCGTCTGCCCCGCTCCTCCGTTGCTTGTCATCGCAATATTTCCAAGGCGCCGCAGTGCCTCGGTAAGCGTATTAAGACGTGACTCTTCAATCTCCTCAGAAGTGATGATAGTGACTGATTCTGTGATGTCTTTAATATTTTGATTGGTTCGATTGGCTGCTTCGACGATGACTTCGTCGAGTTCAATAGGAGCCGCATAGAGATTGCCTACAAGCATAGCGCCTAATAGGGATAAGTTGATCGGTTTTGTCATTTTTTTTCCTGATTATTTTTGTGTTTTTTGTAAGTTTAAAACGGAACTCGGCGGAGAGATGCCGGATCGTGTTTTTAGATAGATGAAAAAAGTCTGTATGTGAAACTTGAAAAGTTGAGTGAGGATATATAAAAGTTGTTTAAAATAGCAATTACAATGACACGATGATGAGGCCTTTGCCGCAAAGGAGTCTTCCTGAAGGAGCTCGAGCTCCTCAAGGGGATCATCATCATCTTCTTCTAGTGCCTCGAATGAGATATTGCGCGAAGCGTGTGTGAAGGATGTGCATTGGGCATGCAAAACGGCAGCCGAAGAGTAGGCACAGATAGCCGATAATGAAAAATAGTTCTTACCAAAGCCCTTAGGTCTGTGCATCTCTTTCCCTCTGCGAATATTTTGGAATAATAGTGCAAAGTCAAAGCTTTGTCAAGATTTTAAGATGATTTTACGGAGGGTCTAAGTCGGTTCTTTGAGCCGATATATCTGTGGATCGGGCGTAATGCAATAGAGCTCGTGAATACGGATCTGATGTTTTTCTTTTATGACGGTCTCCATCCCTAGGGACTCCGCGTAAGGTTTGAGTATGTCTAGAACAGCCAACTTTGAGGCCGTAATCTCAACGATAAGATCCCCTTTGTATCCGGAATATGTCCGGATATCATGAATAGGGTAGTCTAGGGCAAAGCGAATCATCTTTTTACGAATGTCACTAAGATCAGCTTCGGAAGTCTTTAAGGATGAGATGGAGGGCCCGCTGTCCCAAGGCATGTGGACATGCTCTGTATTTGAGTCTTTATCTGACATAAGAACCCCCTTCTTGCAAAGCTGTTATACTATTTTAGCATAGCTTGAGATATAAGTATATTTTATGGAGTACTCTTGCTGAAAAGAGCGTAGAAAGGAGTCGATTTTTATGCTTTTCGCAATTTTTCATGGTCTCAAACCTGAGAGTCGTTGAGAAAATGCCGACTGCTTGGCATTTTTAGATTGAAACCGGAGCAGATGTGCTTGCACCTGCGGCGGAGACTACTTCTCTTCGCAATCTTTCATGGTCTCAAACCATGAAAGATTGAAACTCCTTTTTATATACGACTCATGATGCGGGACCAGGCAGCCTGAGCAATCTTGATGGATATTGTTCTCATGCTCAAAAACGGCTCCGTCTTTAGACTCGATAGAGCAGTGAGAATGGATAAACTTGTCCTCTTTTTTCTCAGGCTTGTTCGTGAATCGAAAGTTTGGACAGGCGCAAAGATAGCAGTTTAACTCTTCCATGTCATGGCATTTGGAGTTTGTCTTGTAGAGCTCGCAAAAATCTTTCTCTTTTTCAAGCATATTGTCAAATCGAAAATATTTTATGATCTCTTCTTGACTCAGGCCCTGAGAAAGCAGCTTCTGGACAAGAAGATGGTGTTTGTTGCCATGCATCTTAAACCACTGGGTATAGGTCATCATTTTGAAACTTCTTCTTAAAGCTTTGACCAGTTTACAGGATTTCCCTTAGTGTCAAAGACAGCCGGTGTCCCGCGTACGCCAAATTCCTGGGCAAGGGCTCTGTTATCGTTGAGTTTTTTGCCGAAAAGTTCATTGATCTTTTGTGTCATCGTCAATCTTTCAAAACTCTTGTCTCCGTTCGCCATATCCAAGATCGCCTTGGCCTTGGCAGCCTGGTCTTTTTGTTTCATCACGTAATAGCTCATCTGAACAGCATTGCGGTGATTGGATAGGGGCATGAAGTAGACGTAGAGTTTTACTTTTTCCGCTATCTCCGGCCACATCTTCTCGAATTTCACACAGTAGGGGCACTCGGGATCGGTAAAGACGACAAGCTCTTTACTCCCCTTTCCGTAAACGAGGTCCGCATTTTTACGGATATTTTCCATGTCAAGGGGACGTTTGATATTCTCGCCTGTGCCGGCGTCTATGGCATCGCCCAGAAGGACAACCTTTTTATCCTTGGTGAGATAGGCAGTCGAGTGTTGTGTTCCGCGCGGTGAGGATACCTCCAGGCTCAACTCATAGATAGGTCCGTGATCATAAGCCTTGGTGATTTTGATATGGGGCTGGGAGAGTACTTTGATAGACTTGAAAGGCTTCGGGTCTATATCTCCGGCAAGTAAACTGATGCCTAATGCGAGCAGTGTAAAGTAAATTTTCATTATTGTCCTTTTCGAAATTATAACGATTTCTTGATAAAAAACAGACGTTTATTGTCTGAAACGCTAAAGCAAAAGCGGCTCCGCTCAGACGTTATAGTAGGTCGCATTGGGATGGTATACGACCAGAGCCGATGTAGACTGTTCCGGATGGATCTGGAAGGTTTCTGACAGCTCGATTCCGAACTCTTCGGGTCTCAACAGCTCAAAGAGAGGCTTGTTCAGTTCCAGGTCCGGACAGGCAGGGTAACCGAAAGAGTAGCGCGCCCCCTCATACTTGTTCATGCGTACATCGGATAGAACAGGTTTCTCCTTCTCGCAGATGTTCAGGTCAAGCCGGATCTGCTTGTGGGCGATCTCCGCCAGTGCTTCGGCCAGCTCAACGCCAAGGCCGTGGACCATATAATATTCGGTGTATTCGCCCTTGTCGTAGAGCTCTTTCTCGTATTCGCTGAGTCTAGAACCCGCTGATACGCAGGTCATCGCCAAGACATCATGGCGGTCTCTGTGGTAAAAGTCTGAGAGAGCGCGGTGAGGCTTTTTGCTTTGGCGCGGAAAGCTTAACTGGTGTTCCGCTCTTCCGATGACTTCATGCAGGCTCTCTCTGTTTACGTCCGCCTCGCTGCTCCAGCCCTCGCTCTCGTCAAAGACAAGCAGGGTGTTGTCGTCCGAGCGTACAGGATAATAGCCGTAGATGACGGTGGCCTCAAAGAGCTTCTCATCAAGAAACTGCTGTTTGATACGTTCATAGGCAGGCCAGACCTTTGTCTCCAGCTGTTTCTCGTACTCTTCCTTGCTCAGACCCTTGGAGTTGTAACCCCAGCGCTGTTTAAAGAGCATCTTGTGGTTGATCCATTCGAAGGCAAGCTCGAGAGGGAAGTCTTTTCCTGCTTCCATCACGCGACGGCCCCAGAACGGAGGGGTAGGGACACGGACGTCGCGAGAGGGCATCTTTAACTCTTCAAACGGCGGGATGATGATCTCTTTCTTGGCGACTGTTTCTTTTTCCAGACCGGCGTCCCCGTGAAGATTGGTGTCAAGCTCACCGCCGGCTTCGATACGGCTCATAGCCGTCACCCCGTCGAAGGCATCCTTGCAGTAGAAGATCGGTCCGTCATAAAAAGGACGGCAGAAGTCATCGATAAAGGCACGCGTAAGCGCAGCGCCGCCGAGAAGAATAGGTATCGTGATGCCCGCTTCTTTCATCGCTTCGAGATTCTCTTTCATCACCTGCGTCGACTTGACCAGCAGACCGCTCATACCGATTGCAGAGGCACCGGACTCTTTCAAAGAAGTGATAAAACTGTCCAGTTCGACCTTGATACCCAGGTTGACGACCTTGAAACCGTTGTTTGTCAGGATGATATCGACAAGGTTCTTGCCGACGTCATGTACATCTCCCTTGACCGTTCCGAGAACAAGAGTCGTCTCTGTTGTCTTTTCCTGTTTTGGAAGGTGGGGGTTCAGGTAATCGACGGTCTTCTTCATCGTCTCTGCAGATTGGAGTACAAAAGGAAGCTGCATCTGGCCGGAGCCAAAGAGCTCTCCGACAACCTTCATCGCATCGATAAGGATCTCGTTCACGATTCTTTCGGGAGCAATGTTATGACGTGCTTTCTCGACGAGGGGAATCATACGCTCTTTGTCTCCGTCCATCAGAAGTTTGGAGATCTTCTCTTCTTCGCTGAGGGCGTTAAAGGCTTCATCTTCCGCCTCGTTGTCAACGGCTTCTTTGGAAGAAAAGTGGTCGATGAAATCAAAAAGGGCCTGTCCGTCCGGTTTCTTGTCAAAAAGAAGGTCATTACAGAGCTCCTGTTCTTTTTGAGAGATCTTGTTAAGCGGGATGATGTGCTTGACGTTGATGATGACCGAGGTCAGACCCGCTTTGACACAATGGTCCAAAAAGATCGAGTTCAGGTAAGGCCGCGCGTCTTTGTCCAGGCCAAAAGAGATATTTGAAAGCCCCAGAGTCGTCCCGACCTCCGGATGGCGGGCACGTAGCTCGCGTATGGCATCGATGGTCTGAATGGCCGCGTCACGGTACTCTTCATCACCGGATCCGAGGGTAAAGGTCAATACGTCGAAGACAAGGTCTTCGGGGTTGATGCCGTGAAGTTTGGTCGCGCGTTCGTAGATACGTTCGGCCACTTCCAGTTTTGTTTCAAGGGTCTTCGCCATACCGACTTCGTCGATGGTCAGACAGACAAGGGAAGCGCCGAACTTCTTAGCCAGGGAACAGACGATATCGAACTTTTCGATCCCGTCCTCAAGGTTTACGGAGTTGATGATAGGCTTGCCTCCGATCATCTTGAGCGCTTCTTCAAGTGCTGCGGTCTGGGTAGAGTCAGGCATCAGCGGAAGGGAGATCTTCTGCGCGTACAGAGCCATGACCCTGTTCATGTCGATGGTCTCGTCGCGTCCGGCAAAACCGACAGAGACATCCAAAACATGGGCACCCGCACGGACCTGTTGCTGTCCGACACTGAGCGTTCCTTCATAATCTTCGGCGAGCAGAAGTTCCCTGAAGGCTTTTGACCCTGTTGCATTGGAGCGTTCGCCGATAAGAAGGGGAGCGGGGTCCTGCATCAGAGGAACGGTGTTGAAAAGCGAGGCAAGGGAAGTTGCTTGTGAACCGCTTGGTGCCTTCGGTTTTATCGAAGAGACTCTGTTTACAAGGCTACGTATATGCTGAGGTGTCGTTCCGCAGCATCCGCCCAAAAAGGCCACGCCCTCGTACTCTAGAAAAGATTCCTGCTTTTGAGCGAACTCATCCGGTCCCATCGGATAGTAGGTGTATCCTCCGCGGTTTTGGGGGAGTCCTGCATTGGCATGGACGGATATGGGTTTCCCCCATACCTCCGAAAGGGTCTTGATATGTTTGCCGTACTGCTCGGGTCCTGTCCCGCAGTTGAAACCGAGACTTAAGATATCAAATGGCTCCAGGATGGTGGCAATGGTCTGTGCATCCGTTCCGATAAGCATTGTCCCGGCAAGTTCGATGGTTGCCGAAACCATGATAGGAAGCTCGGTGTTTCGTTCCTTGTTGGCGGCTTCACAGGCATGAAGAGCCGCCTTGATCTGAAGGGGGTCCTGACAGGTCTCCAGCAAGAAGAGATCGGTACCCCCGTCTATAAGCGCAAGGGCACACTCCGTATAGCCTTTTAACATCTCGTCGTAGTGAATATGGCCTAGAGACGGTAGTTTCGTTCCCGGTCCGATAGAACCCAGGACAAGGCGGGGATGTTCGGGCGTGGAGAACTTGTCACACTGGCGCTTGACGATCTGGGCACCTGCCTTGGTAAGTTCGTAGGCTCTGTGACCGATCTGGTACTCATCCAGTACCCAGTCGAAAGAACCGAAGGTATTGGTCGTGATAAGGTCGGCACCGGCCGTAAGATAGCCGTGAAAGATCTCTTCAAGGATATCCGGAGCGGTGACATTGAGAAGCTCATTACACCCCTCGTTACCTTCCCATTGAGCTTCGGAGATACGGTCTGCCCTCTCTTGGAGTTGGGTCCCCATGGCCCCGTCGATGATGAGGGGACGTTTTTTGATTGTGTCTAAGATATATTGTTTGACTGACATGGAACTCTTTTCTTAAAATACTTATCTTTAGGCAGAAATACTCATAATATGACTGCATAAAGATAACGGGCACCATTTTAGCTAATTTGAACATAAATCTGAATGAGATTGCAGACTTGTACCGTTAAGGAGCTTGGAAATACTCCTCTGTGTAACTCAAGGTTTAAAGAATAGGTATAAAAAATGGTAATATATAGCTAATGCAATCAGATCGAAAGCAGGTGAAACATGCAGAGCCTTCATCATTTTGTTTTAGAAAAAATATTTAAATCTTCTCTTCTCCCCATTGTTTTCATTGAACTACTGCTTATTTTATTGATCTTTATCTTCGGCTTTATGCAGGAAGAGAAGAATGAACAACTCATTCAAAATACGGCTGCACAGAGTTTTGAAGAGGTTTCCCGTCAAGTCACGGAGCGAATGAATGCCAAGATAGAGCGTGTTCAAAACGATGCTTCGGCATTGAAGGCGATCATAGAATCGCTTTTTGAACAGAGCGGCTATTATGATGGCTCACATCTCTCTTTTTCCTTCGATGAGGGTTTCTTCGTCCGTGATCTCAAGGGCCCTTCCACCGTCTATACGACCAATCTTACTGCTCTGAACAAGGAAGACAAAGAAGCATTGAAAATACTCTCCATGGCAGAAACGGCTCTGGATGCTGTCATGCAGCAGTATATCGGTATTATCGATTCGGCATGGATTAATATCGGGAAACACTACTCCCTCTATTATCCGAGTATAGTACTCAAAGAAGAACTCTCCTCAGACCTTGACCCAACGCAACAGAGTTATTATTTCAAAGCAGATGCAGAACATAATCCGGATAGAAAGACGCTCTTTATCCCTCTGTTCCAAGAACCCTGGGCGCTTGGACTCGGACAGATCGGTTCCGTTGTAGCCCCTATTTATATAAAAGAGAGAATGCAGGGTGTTATAGGGATGACATTAACCGCTGAGAACACAAGAGAAATAAGCAATATCTCTTTGCCTTTTGACGCCTATATTATTCTTCTGGGAGAAAAAGGACATGTGCTTTTTTCTTCGAATGAAGAGGCGTTCTATAAAGATTTCGGTATAGACTCCTTCAATGCCTTGCACAGAAAAGAGCTCAGTGGCACCTTGAAACCCTTTGTTTATAACACGGAAGAAAGGTCAAATTTTGTTTTTTTCCAAAAAGTGCTTCAAGACACGAGTCTAGAGTTGATCCTGATAGCGAAAAAAGATGCTATCAATAAAGAGATCAACGAAGTCTATTTCGAGACGAGAAAGTATGGGGTCATCTCCTTGATTGTCATCGCTTTTATCCACCTTTTCCTGTTCTTCTATATTCGCGTCAAGGCAAAACAGGTGAGCAAGGTGATTTCGACTCCGGTAGGGGAGATAGCGCAGATCTCACAGATGCTTTTTGATGAAAGGGGGCTGAACCTTCAAAAAAGCGATATAGATGAATTTGACATCCTGCAAAAGAACCTCAATAAAGCGCATGACAAACTTCTTGAACAGTTGTATTTCGATCTACAGACCCGCCTTCCCAATATTAACAAGCTGCATATGGATATCGGAGAAAAATCGACGCTTATATTGATCTGTGTTGAAAACTATAAGATGGTTCAGAACATTTACGGACCGAGAATATCAGCAGACGTCTTAGTTGCGTTGATCGAGATGCTGCAAAAGTTTCCGCGTTCACCGATGCAGCTGTATAGAATCTACAACGACACCTTCGCGCTACGTTCAGATGCAAAGATACATCTTCAAGACGAGTTGAAGCATCTCTATAACAGACTCTCTTTAGAGCATATTCATTTAAAGGAGTTTGACATCGCCCTGAACTACTCACTCTCTCTCGCCTTGCCCTCTGCGAATAGCGAACTTCCACTGTTCGCACGTGCCGATATCGCTCTTGACGAGGCAAGGAGAAGGGAGCGCATAAAATATCTGAGTTTTGATGAAGAGCACAAGGAGAAGGAGTTGTTCAAACAGAACCAGGAGTGGGCAAAACGGCTTCAATCTGCCCTGCATGAAAACAGACTGGTCCCTTTTTTTCAGCCTATCTATGATGTGAAAAGTAAAAAAGTGTGCAAGTTCGAGTCTCTGGTCCGGATGATAGAGGGAGAGGATGTGATCTCTCCCCATCTTTTTCTGGATGTGGCCAAAAAGATGGGTAAACTGACAGATATCACTCTTTTGATGCTGCGTTCCGTTTTTGATATGGCGCAAAGGTATCCCGATGTCGAGTTTTCGGTGAATACCTCTTTTGAAGACTTTGAAGAAGCAAACCTGATGCATGATATCCAGAGTATGCTCACCGAGTTCAGGGGCAACACGCAAAAAATTATCATAGAGATTTTGGAGACAGGAAAATACAAGGATGAAAATCATGTGATTAGGACCATTGACAAGCTTAAAAAGCTCGGACTTAAGATAGCCATTGACGATTTCGGTACGGGAAATTCCAACTTTGCCCATCTGATGTTGATGCAGGCGGACTATATCAAGATCGACGGGCAGTTCATCAAAAACCTCTCTTCAGACGAACAGAGCCAGAATATCACAAAGACCATCAATGAATTTGCCCATATGACGGGAGCAAAAACTATAGCCGAGTTCGTCAGTGATGCAGCCGTTTTCGAGAAGGTCTCTTTGATCGGGGTCGATTTTGCACAGGGGTATTACATCTGCGAGCCCAAACCCGCTTCACAGATGGATGAGATGCTCTCAATACAGAGAGGATGAACCGAGATAGGAGCGTGTTGTGATAAGATTTCGGATAAAAGTATAAAAAACATCATAAAAGCATCACTCATGACAGAACTTCCAACAAAAGTAAAAAGATTCACGCGACGCTTGCAAGACGAAAAGATCACTACAGACGCGACAAACTTCTACAGAGCCAAACGGACCAACCTGCAGCGTTCAAATCTCGAAAAATATCTTGCTTTTATGCATACGCAAAAAACAGACACGATGCTAGTCGGAGAAGCACCGGGGTATAATGGCTGCCGTTTAACGGGTATACCTTTTACCTCAGAGTTTATCGTACGGGAGGGAGTATGTGAGGGCAAAATGTTCGGCCTTCATAACGGATATAGGGCTTCAAGCAAGAGGGTTAAAAAAGAACAGAGTGCTACGGCAATGTGGAGCGTACTGGAAGAACTCGATACCTTTCCGCTGCTATGGAACGCTTTTCCTTTTCATCCATATAAGAAAGGGGAGCTCTGTTCCAACAGAAAACCCAATGCGAAAGAGTTGGAAATTGGAAAAGGGTATCTTCTGGAGTTGATAGAACTGTTTGAGATAAGAGATGTCATCGCTGTGGGCAATGTTGCAGATCATATTCTGGATAAGATGAAGATAGGCCATCTCAAGGTGCGTCATCCCTCTTACGGCGGTAAAGCGGATTTTACGGAGCAACTTCGATATAATCTTAAAAAGGAGGGTTGAGATGGTGAAAATATTGATAATTCTAAGTCTTAGTATGAGCCTTTGGGCGAATAGTGTTTATGTCAAGACATTTGACAAACCGATGGATGAGGTGTATGGAAAGCTTCTGAACGTATTTGAAGAGAGCTATCTGATCGTAGTCTCGGAGATTAATATATTGGAGATGTTTAAAGATGCCGGTCTGCCCGAAACATTCGGAAAGAACTTCAACAGAAACAATCTAACTGGAATCAAGGCTATTATCGTCTGCAACGGATGGTTTGGCAATGAGATTTCCAATGCGGATCCCGAGATGATGGGGTTTTGTCCTATTCGCCTTACGGTGATCGAAAAAGAGGGAAAGACATCCATTCTGTTCGTACGCTCCAGTGTGGCGCCAAAAGATTCACCGGCCTATGGTATACTTGAAAAACTGGATTCAAAAGTCGTTGGGGCTATCGATTCGGTAAAATAAAAGGAGCAATATGAGAAGTTTTATAAGTTTGGGATTCGCTATGATAATGATCTCAATCCTGACAGGATGTGCATCTAAAGAGTTTGATCAGCGTTCTTACGACCGCCAAAATAAAGCCGCAGAAAAAAGTCTAGACTCCCTATAGAAGTTTCTCGGCTGTAGTCTCCTCGAAGACAAAGCCGCAGCAAGGGTTTATACTCTGCAGAGAATGGAAAAGAGGCATTTTTAGCCTTTCATCGTCTGAAAGTAGTCTTCGAAGTCAGTTTTGCTCAGCGGTTTTGAATAGAGGTACCCTTGAAAAAGATCGCAGTCATGTTCAAGCAGGAGCTGGTACTGCTCTTTCGTCTCGACCCCTTCTGCTACAACTTTCAGATCAAAGCTTTTGGCCATTGCCAGGATGATGCTGATCATCTGTTGATTTTTTTTCTCCTGACTGAGTTTGTGGATGAAAGAGCGGTCAATTTTCAATTCGTGTATAGGCATCTGCTGCAGATAACTCAAAGAGGAGTATCCCGTTCCAAAATCATCCATAGAAAAACGTATGCCCAGCTCCTGCAGAGATCTCATGACCGATATGACCTTTGAAATATCCTCAGCCAAAAGGGTCTCCGTGACCTCAAAGATTACTTTTTTTCGCAACTCCTCATTCAGATAGGTCTGACACAGGGTATTGACCTCGGTAAGAAAGTCCAGATGGAAGAATTGGCGCATACTGATATTGATCGAAAACTGTTCCAATTCAACTCCCTGTTTGTCCCACTCTTTGAGTGTCTTGAAAGACTCCTCCAAGATATAAGAGCCCAATTCGATAATAAAACCGGTCTGTTCGGCGATAGGGATAAAAACATCAGGGGAAATAAAGCCCAACTCTTTACTGTTCCAGCGGACCAGGACCTCAGATCCAATGATTTTTTGATCAGAGTTGAGTTGAGGTTGGTAGTGCAGAAATATTTCATTTTCTCCGAGGGCAAAGTGCAGGTTCTGCTCGATCTTCAAATGGTTTTCAACACGCTTGGAGAGTTCGT
>CAXGZT010000003.1:0-35650 GCA_964014335.1 uncultured Campylobacterales bacterium
CTGTACCACAGCTACCGCCACTCGCTTCTGGCTGAGCATTTTCAGCAGGGACACCCGTCATCGCTTCTTCCGGTGTTGCCTCGCGGACATTGGCGACTGTAACTGAAAACATAAGGTCCTGACCGGCAAGCGGGTGATTGTAATCAATCGTCACTGCTTCGTCTTTGATCTCTTTAACGGTTACTTGAACCGTCCCGCCATCTTCACTTTGACCGTAAAGGCTCATGCCCTGCTGCAAGTCAATACCTGCAAACTGCTCTTTCGGAACCTCTTGAAGTGCCTCATCATTATATTCGCCATAAGCTTTGGCGGCAGGAACAAATACATCGCCCTTTTCACCCATGCTCATCTTACAAACTTCTTCTTCAAGACCTGGAATGATCTGCTGTTTACCGATCATAAATGTAAGCAGTTGACCGCCGACATTACTATCTACAACTTTGTCACCGCTGCGCACTTCATACTCGATCGCTACAATTTGATTATTTTCTATTGCCATGTTATATTCCTTAAGCTGATAATGATTAAATAATCATCATTTATTTTCGTGATTTTAACATAAGATACTTTAATAGGGCTTACCAATTCTATTTAAGATGCCAAAGAAGTAGAGCTTCTCAGCGTGTACAAAGGCTGATTTAAGCTTCTAAGCTCTTTTAGCGTTTAATGGTTCCAAATCAGAATATTGGCTACAAGACAACCGTAAGCCTGCGGGAGTAATCTTTTTATCGGATCTAGGCCGGAAGGGTCTTGCAGAGCGGAAAATTTCTTATTTCAGAAGTTCTCTCGCTTTCTTGGCCTCAGCAGAATCAGGATATTTGGCGATTAATGCTTGAAAAAACTGTTGGGCATGCTCTTCGTCTTTTGTCTTTTTAAAAGAGATCGCCGTATGAAGCATCAAGTTGGGCATATAACTCGCCTTGGAGTAGCGCTTTGCGCTCTCTTTATAGTAGGCGATGGCATTTGTATACTCATTAAGGTAATAGTAACTCTCACCGATATAATAGTGTGCACGTGCAGGTTTGTAATGTTTAGAGATAAGATGTTCAAAATGGTCTATGGCATCGGCATACTTTTTAGCCTTGAAAAGTTTATCCGCCTCTTTTGCCACCTGGGCATTACTCTTGTTGTCCAGAGGGTTGCCACCGGATTTCGAAATCTTTTTAAGCTGTTTTGACACATCACGTTTGAAGCTGTTAATCTCTTTGGCCAAAACGTTATACTCTTCTTTACTGACATAGCTACTGTTGATGGTATCGATTAATGAGCTCAGTTCTCCCATCACCGTCTTAAGCTGTTTGATATTTTCGCCATTGTTCAAGATGAGATCATCTATCTTTTGACTCATCTCGGCTGAGGAGCCTTTCATCGCATCAAGATCATCTTTTAAAGCCTGCAACTCCAACTGATCACTTCGACCCTTTTCATTCAGGCCTTCAACAATACTCTTCATGCCGGAAACGGACTCTTCAACACTGCCTATACGGGATCTGTTTTTGCGGACAGTCGCTTCCATATCATGGATTGTCTCTTTATTATCAAGAATATGTTTTTCGGCTTTAGTCAGACCATAAGGGGAAGGGTTGTCAAGATCTCCCGCTCCAAATGCAGACTTTTCTGCACATAGAGAAAGAGGAAGTAGAAGGCTAAAAGAGCTTAGAAGTAAAATCCTTCTCATTACGGAAGAAGTTTAAAGTCTACTCTACGGTTTTCTGCCCAACATCCACGAGTTTGTTCCGTACATGTAGGGTTGCTTTCACCAAAACTTACCATAGTAATACGTGAAGCTTCAACGCCTTCAGTCACCATCGCATCTTTTGCTGCTTTTGCACGCTTAAGACCGAGTGCATAGTTATATTCGTCACTACCCCACTCATCACAGTTACCTTCAAGTTTGACATTGTAGATTGAAGCATCTGCATTGGCAAGAGTTGCATTTGTTTTAAGCTTCTCTTCCATATCAGTTCTGATTTCGAACTTGTCAAAATCGAATCTTATTGTCTGAAGCTGTGCTTCTAAACCACTAAGTGTTTGCTCAGCGCTATCCATGCCCTCTGCACTAACAGATTGATCGATTCCGGCATCGTCCATACCGGCAGTATCCGTCGCACTTGGATCTTTTACATCAACCGTAGTTGTTGCCTCAGTTTCAGCTGTAGCATCAATTGCAGGATCTTTTTGACTACATCCTGAAAATAATAATAGAGCGGCCATTGCGCTTATTGCAAGAAGATTTTTCATCTTTTGTTTCCTTAGTAAAAGTTAGTCCGATTTTAACAAAGATAATCTTAAATCTTGGATACACATTTAAAATTCATCTCTTATATGCGTCATTGTAAGCACATATGGTTAATAGAGTGTAAATAAGTAATGAAGGCGAAACCGCTTACAGCCTTGGTAAAGCCGAGGCTAGAGGGCACCCCTGTCACGAAACTCTGCAATTTCAGATTCGACCATCTCATCAATCATCTTCGTATACAGGTTTGTGATCATATTTGGCGACATCCCCAATGCCAGGGCATTATGCCGGACACGTTGCAGCACTTCATTTACGCGCTCTTCCGCCTTGACTTCTTCAACACTCTGTTTGAACCTTACCGCTTGGTGGATATAGGCGTTGCGCATCGCGATAAGTTTGACAATCTCATCATCCAGCTTGTCGACTTCATTTCGTACTTCTTCTAATGAACTGCACTCTTTCATTTTCATTCTTTACCTTTTCTACTATTAATAGAATGATTATATCAAATAAAAAGTTCACTCTGTGTATCATTGCATATGAAAATTGTTCTTAGTACGTTAAACTCCCGTTATACTCACAGCTCGATCGGGCTTCGCTATCTATTCGCCAATATGCAAGAACTTCAAGAGAACTCACGTATTTTAGAGTTCACTATCAATGACGCGATTCAGACCATTGCCGAAAAGATAGTGGATGAGGAACCTGATATTCTCGGGCTCGGTATCTATATCTGGAATGCCAAACAGACACAAGAACTGATCGAGGTCTTAAAAAAAGTCTCCCCGCGTACCAAGATCATACTCGGCGGACCCGAAGTCTCCTATGAGCCTTTTCGCGTAGATTTTTCCCAAGCAGACTATATTATCCAAGGCGAAGGCGACAGCGCCTTCTATAAGCTCTGCAAAGAGCTCATCACCGACACCGCACCCAAAGAGAAGATCATCAAACCCGTTCTGGCAGACCTCAGCCAGATCAAACTCCCTTATCAATACTATTCCCAAAACGACATCGACAACCGTTATATCTATGTAGAAGCGTCCAGAGGCTGTCCCTTCATGTGCGAGTTTTGTCTCTCCTCTATAGACGAGAAGGTAAGGAACTTTGATATCAATCTCTTGGTAAAGGAGTTCTCGCGTCTATGGGATTCGGGGGTGAGAAATTTCAAGTTCATAGACCGTACCTTCAACCTTAACATGAAGTTCGCCAATGCCATCTTGGACTTTTTTCTTTCCAAAGAACCCCCTTACTTTGCCCATTTCGAGGTTATACCCGACCATTTTCCCGATAGTATCAAAAAAAAGATTGCTCTCTTTCCTTCAGGTGCCCTGCAGCTGGAGATAGGCATCCAGACCCTTAACCCGCAGATCGCCGAAAATATCAATCGGCCGCTCAAGATAAAAAAGATCAAAGAGAACCTCCACTTCATAGAGAACCGGACCAAGGCCCATGTCCACCTTGACCTTATCGTCGGTCTTCCGGGCGAAGACCTGGAAAGCTTCGGGAAGAATCTGAACGAGCTCGTCTCTCTCAGCTCTTCGGAGATACAGATCGGTATACTCAAAAAGCTCTCCGGTACGACACTCGAACGCCATGACAGAGAGTTCGGCATGCGTTACAGCGACATCCCGCCCTATGATATCCTGAGCAACGACCTACTCAGCTTCAAGCAGATACAGAAAATGAAACGCTTTGCACGTTTCTGGGACCTGACCTACAACAGTGGAAACTTCAAGAACTCCATTGTGCTTTTGTGGAAAGACGATACGGTCTATGACAGTTTTTTTGCCTTCAGTGAATGGATATATACCCAGACCGACTCCACATGGAAGATATCACTTGACAGACTCTCTTCCCTGCTCTTTACTTATCTTACCGAGGTGCTAGACCAAGCAGCTGAAGATGTATCAGAGGCAATGCTGAGTGATTTGATGAAGGTACAGGGGCGAATCGTGCCCAAGTTCTTGCGTCCCTTTGTCAAAGAGGCGCCTAAGGTACACAATGTTGAACAGGGTGGACATAATAAAAGACAGGCTAAACGAGCTTAATTCTATTTTTTTAGAATAGTCATATTTTAATCTAATAACTTTTTATTTAACGTGTCTCATCCTTTTCTGCCGAGAAAAGAAAGTATGGGAGCATATCAATATATTCAACGTGGATAAGCGCAATCAATTGACAAATAGTCATACATAAGCCAAGACTATTACATTTTACATACCGGATATCATGATATATTCAACAATAGCCATAAATTATGTTGTCTATTCAAGAGTTATCTATTATAATAGGCTATGCCAGCTTATCACAATATAGATACCAAAGCCAAACTTCTTATTACAAGATGGGAAGGTGAAGCACGGGATATAGAGCTTATAGAAGTAATGAAGAAGTAGCAGAAGGAGATTCAAAATCACCCCGATTATATTAATTATAATGAAGTGGTTGATTTTTCTAACGTTACCGATATAAAGCTTACTACTGAAGGGATAAAGGATATTGCTCTAATTGCATCAATTACTGATCACATTAAAGGTAATAGAAAACTTGCTTTCATTGTCAGTTCTAGCTTGGCATTTGGTCTTGCCAGAATGTATCAGGTGCATAGAGGATTTTCTAAGAAAGCTCACAAAGAGATACGTATATTTAACAATGAAAGAGATGCCTTTTCATGGGTCACACAAGATACATAGCAAGACGCACCAGTTGACGCCATATCCTTAGACAGAAAACAGGCAATCCTACCCAAACTCCCTTATGCTCTAAACCGAGGAGATTTATTCTCCAGCGTACTGCATTTGACCTGATACTCCACCATCTTCCTAAACGGCTCCAAAAAGCCCTCCAATTCAGTAGAAGTCAACTCTTCATCCCCCTTCATATTCAAAAGTTCCAGAACACAGAGCGTAGACTCCATCGTAGAAAGACAGAGCTCCATAGGCTGTTCCTTGATCTTGAACTCCGAGTTTTTAGTGTGTTTAAAACTAATCTTGGGAAGAGCTTGAATATTCGGGCTGTCTCGTAAAAGCTTCTTCGCATTATGCCAGGTCGAGTCGATCAAAAAAATCACATTCTGTCTTCCATTGCTTAAAGGCGGGTTTTCATTTAGAAGAATGCTCTCATCCCCGGGATATAGGACATAGCAGTTATTCTCTTTATCGTTTAAAAGAGCATTAACAGCCTTATGCTCGGCAAAGGAGACATCTACATAGAGCTCGGAGTTCTCCAGGGAGAGATGGGTGAAGTGACCCGTTCCGTTCTTGATCTTCTTGAACTCGTGCGTATGCATCAAGACGACAAACTTCGTCTTTGTCCTGATAGGCTTGATATATTTGCACATACACGAACTCATCGGTCTGAAACAGCTATAGCACTTTTCGCGTTTACCGTAAAATGTTTTGCTTGGAGTCAGTTTACTTATGGTTTTGCACCGTCGGCACGGATACATTTCCCGAAGCCTGCATCTTCAAAGCCTCCGGGTTTTTCGTATAGAACTCTCGTACCGCTTGAGCGAGAGCCGCCTTTTGCTCATCTTCCACGGCTCCGCTATCATCCAGACAGGCTGCGATAGCATCAAGAAGCTCTTCATGTCCGGAAGGTATCTTCTCTCTCCAAGACAGGAGCAAGGCTTTGTCGACATGCGAAGGGATGGAACCCAAAATACCCACATCGTTTTCATCATGCACCAGCAATCCCGAAGTCGTTCCTCTGTCCAGAGTCAGGACCTGAAAAAGATAGAGGGTATGATAGGCAAGCTGCGCCTGCTTCTCTTCTTCGTTTAGCCCATCATGCGAGAGTATTTCATTCTTGATGATCTTCACGTAAGCATCAATGACGTTCTCACCCAGGGTCTGCGCCATCACTTTGTCCTCTTTCATATCTCCCGTACTGAAGTTCTCAAGATAAAAGTGAGAGACGCCTCTGTGACGTTCAAGAGCCGGAATATAAAAATACTTGTCTCCCTGGGCCGAGGCCTCTTCGTAAAATTTGGGGGCACTCGTTTGAAGGGCTTTGTCAAAAGTCTCCTTGTCAGATGCATTGAAGATGGAAGGGTTAAGATCAGCCATCATCCTCCAGTAACCCCTGCCTTCTTTCATCTCTGTCCAGGAGATATGCATATGGAGGGAAGGGGCATGAGGATTTGCAGGATGGATTATCGTTGAGAGTGCCGTAGCAGAAGCGAGCTGCTTGCTTGCATCACTGTCATACTGCACCTGAGAAACATTTACAGAAGCGCGGTTAAAAAGTTTCTCGTCGGTAGCAACGTAGCGTACTCCCCCTCCGAACTCTCCCTTGTTGCGAAACCACTCTACTGCCTCGAAAGCTCTCTCTTCACCGATCTCGGACGAAAGTTTGTCTAAGGCCTGGACGAAATAGCCTTGCAGATAGGAGACCAGAGTATCCGCTGCCTGGGCATCTGTTGATTGCGCTTTTATTCTTCTCATAAATAATCTTTATTATAGTTTTATGAAATTATACCAGATGAGAACTGCATCTAAGCGATAATTGCTTATCACTTGGATAAGGATATGAAAGAGAGTCGATCTTAGATTTTAAAGGCGTTTTGAATACTTTTGAGCAGTGCGAGCAGATAGCTCTGGTAGTCCTTGAAAAGTGCGGCGTAAGCAGAGCTCTTTTCTTCGGCAAGGGCTTCAAGAAAACGTTCGGTGATATAGACTAGCTGCTTCGCCCCCAGGTTAGAAGCTGTTCCTTTAACATCGATTAAAATCTCCTGTGCACCCGAATAATTTTTTGCTATTAAGGCCTCACGCAGTTTTTTTGAAGAGTCCTTATATCCAAGAAAAAACTCTTTGAGCACTCCTCTGTACATTGCTTCGTCATTTCCACAGATTTCCAGACCAAGGTCATAATCCAAACAGGCCAGATCGTCTGCATCAACTGCAATTTCGAGTTCCTCCACCTCTGATCGGCTTACCGAAGCAGTATCCTCTGCCTCTTCCATCGTATAGTACATAGACATAACATCATACAGAGCATCCATTTTAAGCGGTTTCTCTAGATGCTCTTCCATACCCGCTTCACTCATGTGTCTGATATCATCCGCCGCGGTATCACCGCTGAGAGCGACCACAGCAATATGGTCATAGGCAGGGTTTTCCCGGATAAGACGGGTGGCCTCGAAACCATCCATACGCGGCATATGCGCATCCATCAGAATAATTTCGAAATCACTGTCCTTCTCCAATATCTCCATCACAAACTGGCCATCGTCTGCCATGACGACATCGATACCCGATTCGTTTAAAACACCGTTGATCACCTTTTGATTGATCATATTGTCTTCGGCAATTAACAGACGTCGTCCGCTAAAATCTGCAAAATCTGCCTTGACTATCTTCTTACCTTCGCGTGTCGACTCTCGTTTTTTTCGCACCACGGCAGCCGTTACATCTGCTGCTGTTTTTTCCACTACAGCCTCTTCTTCGACCGCAGGCTCTTCCTCGGGCGTTTCCGCTTCAACAGAAAGCCCTTCTTCAGGGACTCGCTCTTCTTTCTTTTTTTCAGACTCTTCACCTGCATGAACCTCTTGGGCCTCTTCTGGGGTCCCTTCAATAGAAGTACCAGGTTCCAAGAAGGCATCTTCGCTTACCTCTTCCGGGCTCAGATCAGGAAGCTCGCGTTTAGGTGTTTTTTTACGGTTTCTTAGTACTATCCATAGCAGCAAGATCAGCAGAACTGTACCCACTCCGATATAAAGAGAGTCGATACCGGCGATCTCACTCGGAATCAGTTCATTGATCATGTTAAAAATATTCGAAAAGTCCATACCCAGTCCTGTTAAGTTGATATCTATAGTGTAGCAAAAAAAAACAGACATCAATCAAAAATTAAGAAAATTTGTAGTTTTTTTAAACCTGTAAGGATAAGCGAGAAACGAAAGAGGAAAGCTTAATATAAAGGTAGGTAACGGGGAACAGATTCCCCGGGTCTCAAAGAATGAGTTTAGCGATTTTGGAAACAATATCTTTTTCACGAATCGGTTTCGTCAAAAAGTCATTTGCTCCTTCATTCAACGCTTCGGCACGGATTGTTTCATCTGTAGTCAGCACGATAATAGGAAGCGACTTCGTCTGCTCATCCGCTCGTGCCACCTTCAAGAAATCAATGCCGCCCATGATCGGCATGATAATATCGAGTAAGACGATATCTATACTCGTGTCTTTTTTCAATATATCGAGTGCATCCATTCCGTTGACGGCTTCAATAACTTCGGATACATTGTCTGCCTTCATTAGCATTGACTTGATCAGTTTTCTGTTAATCATATCGTCGTCTACGGCCAAAACGCGTAAGGTCTTATTACTCATGTATTCTCTCTTTTACCAGTCTATTGACTGTATCTTACCTATTTTTAGCGGAAATAGGAAGCTTTTGTTCTGTTTTAGACGAATTATACCTACAGAGCTTTCAGCTTTGTAATTTTTGATAAATATCAGCGAGTCTCCGTTATCTGAAAACCGCGGGAACTCATTAATCCCTGTTGCCGTCAGACGGCGGATAAAATCACTGCGCGTACTGATCAGATGCAGGTTAAAGGTATTATGAGAAAACTCATTCGCGCTTTCTCTGGATTTGTACACGACATAGTTTTTATGTGCCGCGAGGGCGACATTGCTTTTTCCGTAATAGACCATCTGCTGTACACCGCGCGAACCGAGCTTTTTAGAAAAAACATTTGGATAACCCAAACGGTTCGAGATAAAGGCAATCTCTTTCTCATTTTCCAAGAACTGCGCACCGACATCAATGCCACTGTAGTGAGTGAGCCTTTGAAGTTTTTTAGACTTCAGTTCGTAGAGATAGATATCAGGCTGTCCCTCAGGTGCCATAGTCACAAGGATTTTCTTTCCATCCCTGCTTACATCCGAACAGACCATCATCCCATCGCTTTGCAAGACCTTTTGACTCTTTCCTGTACGTCTATCCATTTTATAGAGTGTCGGCTTTGCCGCGTCCAAGACCGTGTAATAGAAAGAACTCTGTTCTTTATCTGCCCAGTGAGGGAAGACATTCAGTCCCCCTTTTACAATCACATGCTGGTACGTTAAGGAGTAATCAGATATGACGATCTCACTCTCATTGGGAGCGATTAAACGGGAGATAAGCACATAGGATTTCATCCAATCGACCGCTTCCGCTCCGATAAAATCATTGATATCCGTAGCAAGGTTATGAATCAGAAAAACATACAAGTTCTCTTTTTTGATACGAAAGTTTTTTTCTCTGACAACTCTGGAGTCCGCAGCTGAAAGCAGTTTATAGTCACAGTTCAAGTTTCCATCATCGTCTTGGCGCAGACGGTAACGCAAAACATAATCGCGTTTTGTATTATCTGTACTGACATCATCAGCATCATAGACATTATAACTGTAGTTGTCATACACATTAAAAACAGACAAAACGTTCAGATCGCTTACCAGAACCTTGAAGAACTTCTTTGAAAGTCTCTCCTGATAGTTGATAGAAGCGTCTTCTACGGAGATAGAGGGGAGTTTATCCACTTTTTTGATGACTTCGATCGTCGCGTCAGCGGCAAAAAGATTAAAGACAAAAATAAGTGTTATAAGAATCTTGTTCAATGTTATTCCTTGGCAGTTAATATGATATCCAAACTGATTGGTTTACGATCAGGATGGATAGCGAACTGATGCAATGCGTTCAAACAGGCATCAACGGCCTCATCAAAAAGTCCGTCTCCGGAGTATACTAGCACTCTAAAGGAAACCAACACCCCATAAGCATCGATTTCAAGACGGACTTTTGCACTTTTACCTGCCGCTTCACTCGGCGGGAAGAATTTGGCATATATTTCAGCATGTATTTTAGCTAAATATTCATCAACAACACCAGAAGAATCACCCACAACCTTGATACGTTGTTTTGAGAGCTTAAGGTTTTTTACCAAAGAGCTTGCTTGCGTCGACTTGACCTGCTTCGTATCTTTGGCCTTAATGCGCTTTTGTATCTTTTTTAAAAATTTTTCATCGACTGCCGGCTTGCTCGTCCTCATTCGTTTGACAAGCTTTTTCGTTTTCACCTCGCCGAAAAGAGAGGAGAGGTCGGTGTTTACCTTCTTTGGCTCTGCTACAGTCTCCAAAGCCTCTTTTTTAGGTGGTTCTTCTTTAGCCTGCTTCGTCTTCGCCGTCTTTTTAGGGGGCGCCGTAGGAATGGAATTAAGGTTCACGGCTATATAGTCCGAAGAGCTGATTTGTATCTGTTTCACACGGTCCTGCTGCAGGACGAACATCAGAAACAAGAAAGAGACCAAAAAGAAGAGAGTAAGGGAGATAACACCACCTAAGTAGAAGTAGTAATCATTATTTCTATCAAACAAGAGTACTACCCGTCGGTGGCTAAAGAGACTTCAGAAAAACCTGCCCGTTTAACAGCGGACAGGATAAGCATCACTTCTCCGTAACCCAAACGTTTGTCTGCAGAGATCATGACGGCAGACTTTGTATCCAGTTTTTCCTGGGCGTAAAGGTAGAAGTTGTCTTCAAAGCCTTTAAATTTAAACTTCTCGCGATTTAAAAAAATCTCTTTTTTTTCATTGATTGTGATACTCACAGGCGGTTTTTTGCTCAAGGCCTTTTTGGCTGAACCCCGAGGAAGCTTTATGAGCTCTTCGTAAACGATGGTCGGTGCGATCACCATTAAAATAGCCAATAAAACCAACATCACATCCACCAAGGGCGTGATGTTAAGTTCAGGGTTCTCGTCCCATTCGTAATGCACGGCTTAGTCCTCTTTCAGTTTTGCCAACATCGCGTCTGACTGCATCCGGATAAGACCCGAAAGTTCATATGCCTTGCGTTTGAGGAGCTGATGAAAGGTATACGCAAAAATGGCTACGAAAATACCCGCAGCTGTTGCAATAAGTGCATCCGATACACCCGCAGCGATAAGAGACATAGAAGCCGAGGCCTGTCCTATATCTTTAAAAGTGTCCAATATTGAAACTACCGTACCAAAAAGCCCGATAAAAGGAGATGTCGAGGCGACTATAGACAATATACTCAGCCCTTTGGTCGCATCTTTGGTGGCCGCATATTGACAAAGATCTAATATCTCTTTACTCATTTTGCTGCTGCGCTTGATAAAAGGATCGATATAAGAGAGTGCCGACACGGAGTTTGATCCCATAAGAAGAGACTCAAGAGACTCTTTCTCCTGAGCCACCCAACTTTGAAGGGAAAAATAACGATAGATATATACCCATGTTATGGATATAAAGTAGACAGACAAGACAGCCAGTACAGCAAGCGTGACTGGATGTGAATCTGAAATAAAGTTAGTCAAAGACTGAACCATTAAAGAAGATTTTGCGCAGCGTGTTCAATCTTAGCAGATACGGCGGCAATCGCAGACGCGTTATCCGAAGTAGACGCGACAAGATCTTTCGCATCAGCCAGAGCCTTAGCGATATCGCTTTCACTGTCGCCACGAATAGCCACAGCACCATCTGCAAGAACAATTACCTTGTTCTCATCAACCTGGACATGTCCCCAGTTGATAACAACAGATTCGGTCACCCTGTCTTCTTTAACGAAGTCGATCACGCCCGCAGACAAAAGCGTGGTCAGTGATGCGTGTTCAGGAAGAACACCAAACTCGCCCTCATCTCCGGGAAGTGTAACTTCTGCTACAGCTCCGTCGAAGATAGGTCCGCTTGGAGTAACAATTTCTAGTTGAAGAGTATTCATAGAAACTCCTATTTGTTTTTCTCATATTTAGCGATTGCTTCATCCATGCCGCCTACCATATAGAAAGCAGACTCTGGCATATGATCGTAATCACCGTTTAGGATACCTTTGAAGCCATTAATAGTGTCTTCAAGTTTAACATATTTACCAGGTGCACCTGTAAATACTTCAGCAACAAAGAAAGGCTGAGAAAGGAACTTCTCAATCTTACGAGCACGTTCAACAACATTTTTGTCATCTTCAGAAAGCTCATCCATACCAAGAATCGCGATGATATCTTGCAGGTCTTTATATTTTTGCAGTGTTTTTTGAACACCACGAGCAATACTATAGTGCTCGTCACCGATGATAGCAGCATCTAGCATACGAGATGTAGAATCTAGTGGATCAACCGCTGGGTAGATACCTTTTTCTGCAATTTTACGGTTAAGTACTGTTGTTGCATCAAGGTGAGCAAATACAGAAGCCGGAGCCGGATCCGTCAAGTCATCCGCAGGTACGTATACCGCTTGAACAGAAGTGATAGAACCCTTAGTCGTAGATGTAATACGATCTTGAAGAGCACCCATCTCACGCGCAAGTGTCGGTTGGTAACCAACTGCTGAAGGGATACGTCCAAGAAGTGCAGACATCTCTGAACCAGATTGTGCAAAACGGAAGATATTATCGATGAACATAAGAACATCAAGACCCTTCTCATCACGGAAGTACTCAGCCATAGTAAGACCAGTAAGCGCGATACGGTTACGTGCTCCTGGAGGCTCAGACATTTGACCGTAGCACAGTGCAACTTTGTCAAGTACGTTAGAGTCTTTCATCTCGTAGTAAAGGTCATTACCCTCACGAGTACGCTCACCAACACCGGCGAATACAGATAGACCTTCGTGACCGTGTGCAACATTGTGGATAAGCTCCATGATGATAACTGTTTTACCAACACCCGCACCACCGAACAGACCAACTTTACCACCTTTTGCGTAAGGCGCTAGTAAATCTACAACTTTGATACCTGTTTCAAACATCTCAGTCTTAGTCGACTGGTCTACTAGTTCTGGTGGCTCACGGTGGATACCCCATGTTGGTGCGTCAGTTACCTGCTCGCCTCCATCAATCGTCTCACCGATAACGTTGAAGATACGTCCTAGTACTTTTTCGCCAACTGGTACATTGATCGGAGCACCCGTATCAACAACATCCATACCACGAACAAGACCTTCTGACATATCCATAGCGATAGTACGTACACGACCATCACCGATATGAGCTGCTACTTCAAGAACAAGACGTATGTCTGTTCCCTCTACACTAAACTTAACTTCTAATGCATTATTGATCGCCGGTAGAGTATCTGTAAAGTCAACATCTACAACCGGACCAGTAATTTGAACAATTTTACCTGCCATATTTCCCTCCATTATTTCATCGACTCAACGCCACTGATAATCTCAATGAGTTCTGTCGTAATCGCACCTTGACGTGCTTTATTAAAGTCAACTTTAAGTGACTTCACAAGCTCTTTCGCATTATTTGTTGCCGCATCCATTGCTTGCATACGAGCCGAATGCTCAGCAGCAACAGAATCAATCAACGCGTAATACATGTTATATTCAACGTATTTCGAGATAAGTGAATCTAACATATCTTCTTCATCTTCTGCTTCTATCTCAAGAACAGACGATGCATCTGCTTCTTCATCGCACGATACTGCAATTGGTAAAACCTGGTTTACATGCAACTCTTGAACAAGAGCGTTTTTAAACCCGTTATAGACGATGGTCACACCATCAATTTTACCGTCCATATAATCTTTCATTGAAGATTGAATAAACTCAGCCGAGCGATCCATATCAGGCTTTGAACTTAAATCTTTGACTTCATCAAGCATCTCTACTTCATTATAGTTAAAGAATTCAATACCTTTTTTACCTACACCGCGAAGACGTACTTTAACTTTTTTCTCTTTGTACTCCGCCATGAGACTTTTAACCGCTTTTATAGTTTGAAAGTTAAATCCACCACATAGACCTTTGTCTGCTGTAACAAAAATAACATCGACCATCTGAGGATTATCGATTTCGATACAAGCACGGTTCTCAATGCCGCCAATCTTTTGGCATTGAATACGTGTCGAGATCTCGGCGATAACTTCATTCAACTTCGATGCAAAAACTTTCGAACGCTCAGCAAGCTCTTTAGCTCTTCTAAGCTTCGCAGTCGATACAAGCTTCATAGCACGCGTAGTTTTCTGCGTGTTACTTACACTTTTTATCTGTCTTTGAATCTCTTTTAAATTGGCCATTAGATGATCCTTAGTTCACTGAAAAAGTTGATTTAAACTCTTCCAATGCTTTTTTCATCAATGCGTTAGTCTCATCGTCGATCTTCTTAGCTGAACGAATGTTCTCGAAAATCTGTGGATAAGATGCTTCAACAAACGGATAAAGCTCTGCTTCAAAACGAACAACGTTTGATGGGTCCATATCATCAAGGAAACCTTCATTACCGGCAAAGATGATAAGTGCTTGCTTCTCAGCTGAAAGTGGAGAGAATGCAGGCTGCTTAAGAACCTCTACCATTCTCTGACCACGTTCTAATTGGTTACGAGAAACTTCATCAAGATCAGATGCAAACTGAGCGAACGCTTGAAGTTCACGGAATGATGCAAGATCAAGACGTAAAGTACCAGCAACTTGCTTAGTCGCTTTGATCTGAGCAGCACCACCAACACGAGATACCGATAGACCAACGTTAATCGCCGGACGGATACCTGAGTTGAAAAGGTCAGTTTCTAGGAAGATCTGACCATCAGTAATTGAGATGACGTTTGTCGGAATATATGCCGCAACGTCACCTGCTTGAGTCTCAATGATCGGTAGAGCAGTTAAAGAACCCGCACCTAACTCATCATTAAGTTTAGCAGCACGCTCAAGTAGACGAGAGTGTAGGTAGAAAACATCACCCGGATATGCTTCACGGCCCGGAGGACGACGAAGAATTAGAGACATTTCACGGTATGCAACAGCATGCTTAGAAAGATCATCATATACGATAAGACCATGACGAGCGTTGTCACGGAAGTACTCACCCATACAAACACCAGTATATGGTGCAAGGAATTGAAGCGCTGCCGACTCTGCTGCTGTAGCAGAAACGATGATAGTGTAGTCCATTGCACCGTGATCTTCTAGTTTACGAACGATCTGAGCAACAGTAGACTGTTTTTGACCGATCGCGACATAGATACATACAACGCCGTTACCTTTTTGGTTGATAATAGAATCGATAGCAACTGTAGTCTTACCAGTCTGGCGGTCACCGATGATAAGCTCACGTTGACCACGACCGATTGGCACTAGAGCATCAATTGCTTTAATACCTGTTGCAAGCGGCTCATGTACCGATTTACGTTCCATGATTCCAGGTGCTTTCTCTTCTACGAAACGTGTTTCAGTCGTTTCGATCGGACCTTTACCGTCAATAGGCTCACCCATTGCATTTACGACACGTCCAAGAAGTGCATCACCAACTGGAACACGAAGAAGTTTTCCAAGGCGTTTTACTGATGTATTCTCACGAAGATCATCTGTTGAACCAAGGACAACAACACCAACTGCTGCCTCCTCCAAGTTCATCGCAAGTCCTTGAATTCCATTTTCGAATTCAACCATTTCACCAGCCATTACATTTTTAAGGCCGTGTACTTTAGCAATACCATCTGACAATGAGATGATCTTACCTGTTTCGTTAATATCTACGTTCAATTCAAAGTTATCAATACGTTCTTTGATAATTGAACTAATTTCGTCTGCTTGTATTTTCGCTACCACTACTTTTCTCCTTTCTGAGGTTAGATTGCTTTAAGAATATGATCGATCAGTGAAGAGTTGATTCTCTCTTTAGAGAAATTCAGCTCAATACCAAGATCTTCGACTTCAACTTTTATACCGTCAAAATCTGTTTTAACAAATTCTAAAGAGATATTTGCATCCACTTTTTTGCCTAGTCCCGCGCTTAATGACTCTATTGTCTTCGCATCCATATCTGAATCAGACAGGATCTTACCACTATAGGCATTCTTCGCTATCGAGATCTCTTTGGAGATCTGATCGGCAATCATAGGAATAAGTTCCAAACGGTTTTTTTCTGCAAGAAGTTTCAAAAAGTTATTGATCTTCTCGCTCTTTGCTTTTTCTACAGCAGCTAGTAAAATCTCTTCTTTGACGGAAGATGAAATCATTGGAGCAGTGATAAAATCAACAAAACTCTCATTTTCAAACTCAGTCGAAAGTGCATTGAAGATGCTTGACATTGCTGCCATATCTTCTGCGTTTTCTCCATCAAGAAGCGCTTTCACATAACGCTTTGCCACTAATGCTGCCATTACGCCACCTTCTTCAAGATAATCTCTGCAAAGGCATCTTTATCAAGAACAGAAGCATCTTGAGTCAATGCATCGGAAAGAACCTCTTCGACAAGAGTGCGTACCATCTGACGCTTCTCGAGCCCCATTAGGTCAATCTGCTGTTTTTCTAGATTAGCTAAATCAAATTCAAGCTGTGAAGCCATTTTCTCATTGATAATCACATTCTCTTTTTTACAGCTGCTCATAATCTCTTCTGCAAGTGCGTTTGCCTCGTCGATTTTAGCAATTGCTGCTTCTTTTGCTGCTTTTGACTCTTTTAGACGGTTCTGAACTTTTTCAAGTTCGTCTGCTATCCCTTGAGTACGTCCTGTGAAAAACCCTTTTACAGGCGCTGCAATAAGGTAATAAACAATACCAGCGAAGATCAGGAAGTTGACCGTACGCTGAATAATATCAGTCTCCGCTCCTGTCGCTTCTGCATGCTCTGCTGCAAAGGTGACCCCTGCAATCATTGCCATTATAAATATATGTTTCATACGTTCAGGTCCTTATATCTTGCTAAGCTTAGCTTTGATCGCTTCTTTGAAAAGTGGGACTTCTGATAACAGTGCATTATTCAGACCCTCTTTCTCTTCATTCAACGATGCAGTAAACGTTGCAAATTTCTCTGCAAGTTCAGCTCTCTTAGCTTCAATTTTGCTTTCTGAAAGTTCCTTGGCCTCATTAACTACCTTCTCTCTTAGTGCCGTAGCTTCCGCTTTGGCATCAGAGATAATCTTCTCTGCCTGAGCATGCAAAGCCGCGATCTCTTCATCATTACTTCCAACCTCTGAAAGGTCTTTTTTAATGTCTTCGTCACGTTTTTGCATGTATCCAAGCAAAGGGTTATAGAGCCAAGAGTTCAGAAGTGCGATAAGGACCAAGAATACGACTAATGTTGCCACTAGTAGAACCGGACTGATATCTAACATCTTACCTCCCAAGTTAAAACACTGCCGATAAATCAGCAGCCAAAATACTTAAAATTTGTGAGATTATACTCTGTGTTAATTGAAGGGTACTTAAAGTCTGAAGAATTTATGAAAAGAATTTTGTAAATGTTGCGATTTCTTCTTCATTCGAAAATGAAAAGCTGATCTTATTATCTTTTATATCATAATTAATGAGATGTTCATCCAAAACGTTTTTTAAAACGGACATGTCTAAAGAAGCTGTTTTAGACGCTCTTGTCTCTTTTGTTTTTACCGGAGCAGAGTTCTTAAACTGTTTCACCATCTTCTCGACGTCTCTGACCGACAGTTTCTGTCCGATGATCGAATCCACCAGAACATTTTGGTCTTTGCTCGGCAGGCTGACCATCACCTTTGCGTGTCCGGCAGAGATCTGCTTTTCTATGATCGCTTTTTGCGCCTTTGGAGTAAGCTGCAACAGACGCAGGGTATTGGTGATCTGCGAACGGCTTTTATGGATAAGAGCAGAGAGTTCTTCCTGAGTTATCGCATGTACGTTTATCAACTCTTCATATGAGCGTGCCAGCTCGATGGCATTAAGCTCTTCACGCTGAATATTTTCAATAAGCGCAAGCTCGCGCATCTCTTCCGAGGTAGCGGAGACGACGACTGCCTTGATCGTCTTTGTCTTGGCCATCTTGGAAGCGCGAAGGCGGCGCTCACCGGCAATGAGGATATATTCGTCCATCTCTTCGACAACGACAACGGGTTGAAGCAGTCCATGCTGTTTGATAGATTCGGAGAGCTCCTGAAGCGCTTTTTCATCAAAATGCTTTCGCGGCTGATAAGGATTGGTCTTTATATTTGAAAGCGGGATTTCCAGAACCGACTTTGAAGGAGAGACCTCATTATCATAGGCCTCTTCTATCTCGCCTAAGAGCTCGCCCAAACCACGCCCTAATGCTTGTTTACCCGTCATATCAACCTGCCAGGATAGCGTTAGCCAAGTCTTGATACGCCATAGAACCGCTAGATTTTACGTCATAAAGGATTGCCGGTTTTCCGAATGAAGGAGATTCAGCCAGTTTCACATTACGGGGAATAACAATATAATCTTTGTTTTCGCCCTTAAAAAGTTTGCTTTCAAAGTGCTGAGTCAGATCGGAAAAGACCTGCTTTGAAAGGTTGTTCTGTGCCGTAAACATGGTCGGTAAGAAACCCTTGATGGACAGTTTTGGATTAATCGTCTTGCGAATCAGACGGACCGTGTTAAGTAGCTGAGCCAAACCCTCAAGTGCAAAAAACTCACACTGTATAGGTATGATGACGGAGTTAGAAGCCGAGAGTGCATTGATTGTCATCGGACCGAGAGCCGGAGGCGAGTCGATAATGACATAATCAAAATTTTTACTCACTTTATCAATAGCGCGCTTAAGGATAAGTTCTCGTCCTTTTGAGTTCTTGGCATCATAGAACTCTTTTTCGACCCCGACAAGACCGATATTGGATGGCGCGAGCGAAAGTGTCGGCAGGCTTGTTTTCAAAATGATATCATCAAGTTTTTTGGTGCCGATCAGAACATGATAAATGTTATATTCATAATCATTTCTATGATAGCCCAAGGATGTTGTTGCATTGGCTTGCGGATCAGCGTCGATAAGCAGGACTTTTTTCTCTGCTACGGCCAATGATGCTGCTAGATTGACGGCAGTCGTTGTTTTTCCGACCCCGCCCTTTTGATTTGCTATAGAGATTACTTCACTCATCGTAAACTGTATATCCTTTGTCCGTTGACATTCAAAGAGCCATCCTTATTAAGCGACGCATTCTCTAGTGAAATTTTGTTATTCTCATAATGGGTATTATAAGTTTTACTGAGTGTAAATTCTACCTCGTATTTACTAAAAACTTGCTTCCATGATGATTTTTTTTTAATCTTTTTAAAAAATTTGTTTAATAATTCTTTTTTATCTATCTTTATATCCAAGTGGGCAAAGCCCTGAGGAGATTTTAGGAGATTCAGTCCGATTCCGCACAGAAGGTCATCATCTCTCAAAAATGTGATAGTTCCGCCGATTTTTGTATCATCAAGGTAAAAATCATTCGGCCACTTAAGCCAAAGTCTGGAATTTTCCTCGGCTAGACACTCTTTTAGAAGATAAGAAAAATAGATAGACGAAGATTCCAAGGCCAAGTCATCCGGAAGCTCGCACCGCGGTATCGCAAAGGAGAAAAAAAGGTTTCCTTCCAGACCGATCCACTCATTCCCCCTGGAGCCGATCCCTGCACTCTGTTTCTCTGCCACAATGGCAACCGGACTAGAGAGCTTGCCGCTCTTGAGCTGTTCTTTGAGATAAACCTGGGTCGAGTCTAGCTCATCAAACCAATATATCTGCACGTTCTAATCTTTTGCCATTCAAGTAGGCCTGCATATCCATCTCTTTTTTGGATGGAGGCTGTACCCTCAAAATGCGCAAGGCTCCCTTTTCACATCCGACAATGACAAAGTCCTTGCCTACTTCCAGAATTTCACCTGCTGCATGTTTGCCATCGGCAGACTCCAGGCTCATCTGTTTTAACTTCAGGCCGCTTTGTAAATAAACTCCCGGCCAGGGCGTATAAGCACGGTATCTGTTGTAAAGTTTCACGGCATCATCAAAGACGACAAGGCCGTTCTCCTTGGAGATCTTCGAACAATGGGTCGATGCTTCATCATCCTGTTTCTGCGGCGTCAAAGTATCGAAGCCCTTCAGTACGTCAATAGTCAAGTTAGCCGCACAGTGTGTCAGGGCATCAAAAAGCTCTTCCACCATCATCGTGTCCGGAACGGGAAGTCTGGATATCTTCAAGATATCACCCGTGTCCAGGCCTACGTCCATAAGCATCGCCGTTACGCCTGTCTCCTTGTCCCCGTTAAGCAAGGATTGCTGAATCGGACTTGCTCCGCGATATTGAGGCAAGATAGAGGCATGAAGGTTGATACAGGGGGCTATGTCTAAGATGTTCTTTGGCAGAATCTGCCCGTAGGCGGCTACGACGATATAATCGGGATCGAATCTCCTGATCTCCTCTTCCGTCTGCGCCGAACGAAGGTTTACCGGTTGAAAGACCTCTATGCCGTTCTCCAGGGCCATCGTCTTGACAGGAGGAGCAGTCAAAACCTTTTTTCTTCCTACGGGTTTGTCCGCTTGCGTGTAGACGCAAAGAACGTTTATCTCTTCGTCTTTGATAAGCTGTTCCAAAATGTACGAGGCGTAATCAGGTGTTCCCATATAGACTATGTTGATCATTTAAAAAGGGTCCCTCCAGTATGGACATCTTCAAGTAAAAAACTTTTGGCATCACTGAGATCAAAGCCGGAGCTTAAAAACATCTGTTTATCGCGTTTGAGCAGGAAGTCCGCCGCTTTTAGCTTCGTGACGATACCGCCCGTTGCAAAAGAGTTGTTCGGAGTCACTACAGAATTCAACTCCTTTTCGGAGATCTCGCAGACCTCTTTTAAAACCTTGGCATCATCATGTTTGCGGGGGTCCTTGTCATAATAGGCATCAATATCCGACAAGATGACTAAGAGTTCCGCGCCGAAGTGATAAGCCACATGAGCTGAGAGCTGGTCATTATCCCCCAAGACCAATTCCTCCACCGCTGTCGCATCATTTTCATTGATAATAGGCAGAACACCGTGATCGATCAGTGTTTCGATAGAGTTTTTAGCGCGTGCTACCTGCTCCGGTGTATCAAGGTTTGATGCCGTAACAAGAATTTGTGAGGTCATTATGCCGTGAGTCTCAAACTTTTTTTTATACCTATGCATCAAAAGAGGCTGGCCGATAGCGGCCAATGCCTGCTTGTTTGCGAGGAGCTTCTTGTCGAGTTTCAGTTCCGTATAACCCGCAGCGACAGCCCCCGAAGAGACTAAAATCACCTCATAGACTTTTCTCAGTTCGGAAATAAAGTCTACAAGGTTTTGCATTCGTTCGCGTGCGACGCGGTTTTGCTCCGTCAGAACTGCCGAGCCGACCTTAATGACTATGCGTTTCATCTATGCTGGGAGACCAGATCGAAAAGGGCCTGAGAAAGAGCCTTGGTGTTTTTATGGGTCACCGAAGAGATAGGAGCCACTACCAAAGGAAGATCCTTGTCATATATCCCCGCCGCATCCGGAATCTGTTCAAAATAGGGAAGGTCCTCATCGAATCTGTATCTCTTCGTATCTTCGGCCTTAAGACCCAGCATCTTGATGAAGTTAAGCGTTTTTTCTTCAGCTTCATCCGGACTCATTGCGTCCGAACGCGTCAGGGCGATGGCGTATGAGCGGGTAGAGAGGACCTTCGAGTAGTTCTCAAGCTCCACACGCAGGGTATCGTACTGATACTCCATATCATGATAAGAGGCCAGGTCGATCATAAACAGAAGTGTTTTTGTGCGCTCTATATGCTGAAGGAACTGTGTGCCCAAACCTTTGCCTTCGGAAGCGCCGCCGATGATCCCCGGGATATCCGCCATGACAAAAGAGTCGTAATCGCCGATATCGACCTGTCCCAGCTTAGGCGTCAGGGTCGTAAACTCATAATTGGCGATCTCCGGGCGTGCGTTGGAAACGGTAGAGATCAGGGTAGACTTGCCTACGTTCGGGAAGCCGACCAGTCCGACGTCCGCCATCAATTTGAGGTCTAGTATTACCTCTTTGGTCTCTCCCGGCAGGCCCGGCTGGGCATAGGTCGGTGTCTGGTTGGTCGAAGACTTGAAGTGGGTGTTGCCCAGCCCGCCCTTGCCTCCTTTGAGATAGACGAACTCATCCCCGTGTTTTGTCATATCGCAGACGACTTCGCCGGTCTCCTTGTCAACGACCTGTGTTCCCGGAGGCACAATGACAAAATGCGTCTTACCCGACTTGCCCGTGCAGTTATGGGTTCCGCCCGGTGCACCGTTATCGGCCTTGGCATGGTGACGACCGCGGAAATGGGAGAGCGTATGGGTATTGTTATCACATCTGAAGGCAAGATCCCCGCCTTTACCTCCGTCACCGCCTTCAGGACCGCCCTGGGTTACAAACTTTTCGCGGCGGAATGAGGCACAGCCTGCTCCGCCCTTTCCTGATGACACCGTGATTTCTACGCGATCTATAAACATGGCCGTTCCTTGTTAAAATAGGGAATATATTATACAAAATTTTCAAAACTTAAAACTATACAGATTTAATATGGAAGTATACTATTAAATATTGAAACCAGAGCCCGGTAAAGTTGATTTTGTTAGAAGAAGAAGTCCCCGCCGAAGCGACAAAACTTCAAAAAGCTTCTTTTGAAATCTTGTCTCGCATCCGCGAGCAAAAATAATTATGCAGGGATAATTGAAACCTGTTTACGTTTCTTGTCGTAACGCTCAAAAGCAACTACACCGTCTACAAGAGCGAAAAGAGTGTGATCTTTACCCATTCCGATGTTTTTACCCGGGTGGATCTTAGTTCCGCGTTGACGGATAATGATATTACCCGCACGTACAGCCTCACCGCCATATTTTTTAACGCCTAAACGACGTCCAGCAGAATCTCTATTATTCTGTGTACTACCCTGACCTTTCTTATGTGCCATCTTAGTGTCCTTTTAGTTTTGTTAAAACTGCTTATTAAGCAGCGATTTTCGTGATACGTACACGAGTAAAGTCACGACGGAAACCGCGTTTGACTTTGGAGTCTTTACGACGACGTTTTTTGAATGTGATAACTTTCTTATCACGACCTTCGTTGATTACCTCAGCAGTAACAACAGCACCATCCACGTATGGAGCACCAAATTTAAGTTCACCCGCGTTTACGGCAAGCACTTCTTTGATTTCGATAGCTGCTTTAGGCTCAAGAGACATTTTGTCAAGTAGAAGAATATCACCTTCTTGAACCTTGTACTGTTTACCACCGTTTTTGATAATTGCGTACATTATATTTCCTTGTTTTTATTAAGAGTCCTCTAAAAACGCTTAGTGTCGGCACTAACCTCATCATCACAAAGTTACTTGGTAACTTCTTTTCAGAAAACTCTTATCATAAAAAACCCCGAAGGAAATCAAATAAGGTTCAACATTAGTGATCATCAGGCCTATGCCAGTAAAGAGAGGGAGTTTCACCCTCTCCGACACCAAGAGTCAAAAAGTACTCTTTTAGTCTTTGACAGGACACTCGCGATGCCCTGAGTTAAAGTTCGCGAATTATACTGGAAGTTGCTTTAAGTTTACTTTAACTAAAGCCTTTAGACTCCTATAATATTTGGCTTTTTTTGTTCTGTAATAGCCTTGTTTATCTGATTACTTTTAATTGGCCTTTCCCATACTTTCTTTTGACCGCAAAAGAAGTATGCAAGAAAACTCTCTCAACGGCTTCGAGTCGAGTAGCTACTCGATACCTTCATTCCACTTCTTTACTCTCTAAAAATGCCAAACTCGCTTCGCTCAAACAGAGTCATTTTCTTTACGAGAGAAAAGAAGCTCCGTTCAGCTCTGTAGAGGTTTCGATGAGAGTCACAAAGTGACGCATCAAGAATGTAAGAGCTTCGCTCTTATCCCTACCAAACTCTTTTAACACAGCTCACTGTTAACGTTGAGGGAGCATAACAGAAGCCTTAGCTTCTGAATCCATAAATGCGTTACCACTTGAATGTGTCAGAGCATCTGCAGAGCCGAATGGAGAAGTCATTAAACCGTTAGGAAAACCTGACTGTTTGAGCAAAGCGAGTTTCAGGATTAAATGCAAAATTTTCGAACAAACATACATTTTTAATGATATTGTCAAATGTCCCTACATTTTCTATGATAGCTATTAGAGCCATTTCAGTAATAGTCCTATATCATGTTGGATATTAAAGAGTTATGTGACGAAAGGAATTTATGAAAACAGTATTTACAATCTTAGTTTTGACTTGTCTTTTTCCTTTATTAGTCATTGCAAGTGAAAATAAAATAGTCGGTGACATAAATTGCGATGGGAAAGATGACATCGCTAAAATGACCTTTGATAAAAGTAAAGTAATGATTTATGTTACTTTAAATGATGGTACAAAATCAAATGAGATAGAATTTGGCTTAGGAAAATCAGGCTACCAAGGTTCACTTTGTGGCAAAAAACCAATACTTAGTTCTGAAGAATTACTCGAAGAAATGATAGGTTATAAGCCTTCTGCAAATTGCATAGGTTTAAATATAAGAGCTGGTGAATGTGATTCAATGCATCTGTTTTGGAATAAAGAAACAGGAATGTTAAATTGGTGGAGACTATAAAACACATAACAAATACGAGGAAAGAAATATGAACCCCAAGGGCGGGGTTCATATTCCTCACGACGAACGTTAGACACTACTTAGCCGGGAGATAACATGTCAGAGTGTGGTTGCGGAACAGAACAAGCCGATAAATTAGAGAAAAAAACACTAATTATACTGCTTGTCATAAACGCGGTCATGTTTGTAACCGAATTGGTTTTGGGATGGTTCGCTCAATCAACGGGTCTCATAGCAGACTCCTTGGATATGTTTGCTGATGCAGCAGTGTACGCGATTTCTCTATATGCCGTTGGTAAAGGAGTTTCAGATCAAGTAAAAGCCGCTCAAATCAGTGGTTACCTTCAAGTTGTATTAGGGCTGGGGGTGTTTTTTGAGGTACTTCGAAGGTTGGTGTTTGGCAGCGAGCCTCAAAGCATGCTAATTATGGCAGTTGGTGCTATTGCTTTGTTGGCGAATATTATCTGCCTTGTCTTAATATCCAAACACAAGGAGGGAGGCGTGCATATGAGGGCTTCATGGATATTTTCGACCAATGACGTAATCGCAAATCTTGGGGTAATCGTATCTGGCGCGCTTGTGACTATTATTGGTAATCGATTTCCTGATCTAATTGTGGGAACAATAATTTCATTAATAGTCATTTGGGGTGGTATCAAGATACTAAAAGATGCAAAAGAAACCCGTGAATCAGATACATGTGCCTAACAATGCGTTCGGACGCTCCTCTCGTCGCGCCACACATCTTCGGCGGTAGACATGACCCGACACTGATTTATGATAATTAATTATGAAATGGCTAAAATAACAGCTAAAACGCATAGGAGTAAATATGACACCTACTGAAGAACAAAAAAACAGAGAAGCAATTGAAGCTTTTTTAGCAAACAACGACATCGATCCTAACAATGCTATGGGTTATGGTAATAAATTTGGAACAGCTTATTATGTCGGGGACAGGAGAAAGTTTTCAGAAGAGACTAGAATAGGTTTTAACACTGTTGGAACAAGCGATATCAATGTCTATTTACATGAGATAAATGACATTGAATATGAAACAGCGCTCAAAGTCACCGAACAGACCTTTAAGTATGACGAGACCCATGAGACTTTGACAATCATTGGCACTCATTCAAAAAAGCATGATGAAGAGTATAAAATCGTTATTAATAGTATCTATCTAGATTTCTAGTCACTCAATGCTACTCACCAAAACCCTTCTTCCAGAAGAGTTTTTAAAGGTGAGGTATAACAGCCCATTTCATTGCTATATCTGCATACCTGCTTTTTTTAGTGGGGATTTATGCATTCTCAGCGGTGACTTGATCCATTTTTTTCGCTACTAATCTGCTGTTGGAGCATCTACCGAGTTGACATGCATGACGATCCATTCAGGCGTTTTACGTACAAAGTTGATGATCTTTTTTAGCATTATAATATGCAGGTGAAAAAAGAGTATTGATGAATATCAAGGTTTCTTACTGAAACCTTATTGAACTTTTCTGACACACCGCACATGACTCGGATCTGTCTTATGGTAATGTACGACATCTTCATAGATAAACAGAACAATCCAGGCATATTCTGGTGAATGTTCTGTTGATGACCAGTAGTAGTCGGGATAGGCATTAACAAAGGCCTTCTCAATGCACTTGGGGTAGTTCTCTGCTTTGACAATGCTTTTCAGCTCATCGACACCGGGCAGATACCAGTCAGTATGCCCTGCGAAGTCCAGGTTCTCACAATAGGCTTTGGCGTCTTTGAAGTTTTTATCGGTACTGGTGGCAGCACTATTGTCCTGCCACATCAGGTTTCGTTTTTTGTCGATGACGACCTCATTGACATCGTCTCTTAAAAACTCATCCGCCTGCGCCGCACATAGTGACAGATGCACGGACAGAAGTAGACAGATGAGCCTATTGGTGCGGTTCATCCTAATAGGTATAGTTGTCCGGGCATAGCGCGATGACTTCGATCTCGACCAGAGCGTTTTTAGGCAGCGTCTTCGCCGCGACAAGAGAACGGGCCGGTTTATGATCTCCGAAGGCTTCCGCATAGATCTTGTTTACAGCATCAAAGTCTTCGATATTCGCGACAAAGGCCATCACCTTCACTACCTGATCCATAGAGGAGCCTGCCGCTTCCAGTACGGCTTTAAGGTTTGAAAAGACCTGCATCGTCTGCATGATGATATCCTCTTCGACCATCTCTCCCTCGGGCGTCAACGCGATCTGGCCCGAAGAGTAGAACATACCGTTTACCTTGACCCCTTGTGAATAGGGACCGATCGCCGCAGGGGCCTTATTTGTTGCTATAAATTCCATCTTTTCGTTCATTTTTTTATACTCCTTTAATTTTATTTGAAAAGCGCTGAGCCCTACTCGCCGCTTCCCAGGCTATCCCTTTTACCCAGTTTGTAGTCCACATCATCCAGATAGGAGAGATAATCTTCCACATTCCAGTACCCCATCACTCTTTTTATGATGGGTTTTCCGGCTCTGTCTAAAAAGTAGGTCGACGGAACACCGGGGGCACTCAAGTAGCGAGGATACTCATCTACATCCCGTGTGAAGTGGACGGCTACATAATCCCGGTTCAAACGGGAGATGACTTTTTCGTCTGTAAGCGTCTGCGATTCAAGTTTTCTGCACCAACGGCATGTCTCCGTCGTGATCAGTACCATCATGTTTTTGTTTTCAGCCTGGGCTTTTGCAAGGGCTTCTTTAAAAGAGTGGACCCAGTTGATACCGCCTGCATATAAATTCAAAAAACCTAAACATAATATCAATACTAGTTTCGCCATAAATTGTCCCACTTTTTATTTACTCCATATTCTAGCACAAGCACTTTAGAATAAACATAGTCAAGGCGTCTAATGTGCTATACTAATTCATATCTACCTCTAAGGGACGGTTATGCAAGACAGTATTGAGATCAGGATTTCAAACAAGGCTTATGCCCCTTTTATATTGTCCGCTTTCAATCAACTGCAGTCGCGCCTTTTTCAGACCAATCTGGAACCTTTGAAAGAAGCCTTGGAGATCCTTTTAAGCAATGTCATTGAACATGCCTTCGAACAGCCCTATGAGATCGACCTGAGGGTGCGCTTTCATATCCAAAGCTGTGAACTTCGTATCGACGTGGAGGACAGCGGTCTTCCCTTTGACTTTACCCCTTATCTCAGCCAGGAGCTCACTCAAAGGTACAGACATCAAGAGGGGCTCTATCGTATTTACGAACTGGTAGACCGGTTCGAATATCAAGAGCTGGGAAAAAAGGGAAAACGTCTGAGTCTTCTCCACCGCTTTGACCTCTGCTATGATCTCAAGAACGACACGGTGAGCAGCGAAAAGTATGATAGGGAAGAGGTCTTAAAGGGGCTTCATATCCGCACCTTTCTCATCGGAGACGGAGACGGTATCGCCAAACTTATCTATAGGAACTACAACTTCTCTTACTACAAAGAGACTTTTTATATCCCCCACAAGGTGCGAGAAGCCAACGAGAGCAAGGCAGTCACCTCCGTTGTGGCGTATTATCAAAACGAACTCATAGGCCATTTTGCCCTTTTAAGGTCCAAGTATTCCAATATTGCCGAGATCGGTGTGGCGACGGTGGACCCGCGCTTTAAGAGAATGGGAATCATGAACCTGATGTTTGACGAGCTCATCCTCACTGCCAAAAAAGAGGGGCTAAGCGCCATCTACGGCGAGGCTCTGACCATGCACCCCTTTTCCCAAAAAGCAAATCTTCGTCATCATATGATCGAGTCCGCCATCACGCTGGGAACGGTACCTGCGAGCATGCAGATCGAGGAAAGCATCAAAACCGCCCAGAAGAGCGGAGCCATGATCGCCTACCTGCTTTTCAATCCGGTAAAACGGGAACTTTATTTGCCCAAGCGCTATAAAGATGAGATGCTTAAGGTGTATACACGCGCCCGCGTAGAAGTCTCTCACGCTCAAAGCGGCACAGCAAAGAGAGAAAGTCTCATGACCCATATCGATACGATACTGAACTCGGGAACGATCGTCATCGAAGAGCTTTTCAATCCCCTGAGCTTTATGAAGACCTTCGAAAATCTACGCCACCGAAAACTCGATATGATCTTTGCCGATATCAACCTGCATCATATACCGGAGATAGACAGGCTAATCTCCGCGCTCAATACTCTGGATTTTTTTTACAGCGGTCTCTTGTTTGAGTACTATTTCAATGAGGATTACCTACGTCTGCAATATATCAACAGCATAGGCGTGGATATGGACGGTATTGTCTGTTACTCTGATGATGCCAATGCAATGATGGCCTTTATCCGTAAAGACCGTGAAGGTGTCCGGCTTGAAAAAGAGGTGTAACTCTGCCAAAGAGGGGTTTCTCCTCTACGGCTTCTTTTTGCACTAAAGGTTTTATCAGAAGCTTGCTATCAGTTCCCTAAAGACCTCGTAAAGTTTCTCGACCTCCTCTTTTGAGGTACGTTCGTTCGGTGCGTGGATGGTGTCGTTTCGTACGCCGAACTCGACTACATCTATCCCGTAAGGGGCGATAAAACGGGCATCCGAGGTCCCGCCCGCCGTTGAGTGTTTCGGTTTGATACCCGTGACTTTTTCTATAGACGCGTCCAGAGTACGCACGACGCGCGTATTCACGTCCGTCATAAAGGGATAGGCCGACTGATCGAGCTTAAGCGAATAGTTCATCTCTTTAAAATAGAGGTGGACAAAATCCTCTATGTCTTTTTTATCCGTCTTGGTCGAGTTACGGACATTGAACATCATCTTCAGCTTGCCCGGTGTGACATTTGTCACTTCCATGCCCGCACGGATATCCGTTACGACAAACTGGCTCGGAGAAAAATACTCATCTCCATCATCCAGGTTGACTCCTGCCATCTTGTGCAGGACTTGCGAGACCTTGTGGATAGGGTTCGTCGCCTTCTCCGGATAAGCCGCGTGCCCCTGCTTTCCGATCTTTTCGATCACGCCGTTGATGGAACCGCGCCTTCCTATCTTCATCGCATCTCCAAAGACTTCCTCACAGGTCGGTTCCGCCACGATACAGGCATCAGGAAGAAGCTCTTTCTCCTTCAAGACTTCCAGTACCTTGACCGTACCGTTTTTGGCAGGGCCCTCTTCGTCCGAGGTCAGCAGAAGCGAAAGCGTACCTGTGAACTCTGTCGTGTCATGTACCGCCTGGATAAAGGCGGAGAGCCCGGATTTCATGTCCTGGGCACCGCGTCCGTAGATATAGCCCTCTTTCTCTACCGCCCTATAAGGGTCAGTGTCCCATCCTTCGCCTGCGGGGACGACATCCACATGACCGGCGAAACAGAGGTGCGGCCCTTCGGAGAACTTCTTATAGATAAAAAGGTTCTGCACCTCTTCTCTGTTGATGACTATAGAGGTATAGCCTTCGAGGTATTCGCCTATCCAGGCAAGGGCTCCTCCGTCATCGGGTGTCTCGGACTTTCTCTCTATCATCTCTTTGAACAGTTCTATAACATCCATCTATATCGACCTAACCTTTAGTGTTTTCATAGAAGACATAAGATGTAGAGTAGTCGCTTATCTCAAAATAGACTTTTTTTTCACCTTCGTCGGCTTGGAGGTTAAAATTCTCATCCATGACACCATATCCGTAACGATAAGGACGGGCTTCATTTGTCTGTGTTGCTATCGCCGTCGTCAACTTATCTATCTTGATAAAACGTTTTACCAGCTTTTCTCCCGCATATACATCCAGGACGCCGTTTGTTCCCGTCCAGTTCTGAATAGAGCGGCCGAACTTGTTTTGCGTCTCCTGCGTACAGCCCGTTAACAACAGGATCAGTGTCGCCGAGATCATCGATATAGTTTTCATTTTTTTTCCTTATTGTGCGGATATTTTTATATTTTTCAGCATTATACACAAAAAACAGAGACTCCTTTTTGATATTCAGAGCCGGTTTATCATCCAAAGCCCTTTTAATCTCTCTGCTTTTTCTCTAAACTTATACAGAAGATTTGACACATCGCTGATTCAACGATACAATAGCTGTAACCCAATCAAGGAGCTCTTTTATAAAGAGATTATGAAAACCCCTAAAAATACTTATATCGGCTTTGACGGAGAGGTGCTAATCTGTTCAGATGCTTGGCTGACCCAGAACCTCTCCGGTATTGAAAAAGCGTTCAGTCTCTTAAGCCTGCCCTCTTCGGGTACGCTTATCATGGACCTCTCTGCCGTCTCGCAATGCGATGTCAACGGGGCGATCTTGATCCATGAGATTACAAAACGTCTGCAGGAAAAAAACATTGTGATAAGCCAGCAAAACATCTCTGCCGAAATCGAGCATCTTCTTGATATTACTCTCCTCTCCGACGGTGCCGTTTCACACACTCCGGGACAAAGCGACCTTTTCTTCTCCTATATAGGGGAGTCGGCTTACACGGTCTATCTTGCTGCCAAAGCTTATCTCCGCTTCATCGGAGAATTGGCCTTTACCCTTTTGTACTCCCTGCGCTACCCCTCTGCTTTTCGCGTTCAAGAGCTGCTAAGGGGCATCCAGGAACATTCGATAAAGGCTCTGCCCATTGTCCTGCTGACGAGCATGCTTATAGGTCTGGTGATCGCCTATCAGAGTGCTCTGCAGATCAAAAAGTACGGTGCGGACATCTTTGTCGTGGATATGCTTATCATATCGGTCACCCGGGAGTTGGCGCCTCTGCTCACCGCCATTGTCATCGCCGGACGAAGCGGCTCCTCCTATACGGCACAAATAGGGGTAATGAAGATTACCGAAGAGATCGACGCCATGCGTACCATGGGGTTTGAGCCTTTCCGTTTTCTCGTGCTTCCCAATATACTGGCCCTGATGATCTCCCTGCCTATGGTTATCTTCATGGCCGATATCATGGGCGTATTAGGAGGCATGCTTGCCGCACACATAGAACTGGGCATCACACCCATTGAATTCATGGGTCGGCTGGAAGAGGTCTTCAACCTGGATCATCTCTTTGTCGGCCTTTCAAAAGGCCCTTTCTTCGCTCTGATCATAGCCAGCATCGGATGTATGCGCGGTATGTCCGTAGAGAACTCGACCGACAGTATCGGCGTCAACACCAAGGCCAGTGTTGTGGGTTCTATATTTATGGTCATCATCTGTGATGCCGCTTTCTCTATCATCTTTTTGGAGCTGGGAATATGAACAATGTCATTCTCAGCGTCAAAAATATCACAACGCGCTTTGGCGAGAATCTCGTGCACGACAATATCAGTTTCGATATCCACGAAGGCGAGATCTTCGGTCTGCTCGGTCCCAGCGGTTACGGGAAATCGACTATGCTGAGGGAGATGATCCTCTTGCAGGAGCCCGACAGCGGGAGCATCGAAGTCTTGGGAAAACCGGTGTGGCAATTGAGCGAAAAAGAGGCGATCGAACTGCGCAAACAGTGGGGTGTGGTCTTTCAAGAGAGTGCCCTCTTCTCATCCTTGAGCGTTGAGGAAAATATCTCCGTTGTCCTAAGAGAGTACACCGATATGAGCCCCTCTCTTATCCGGAAAATAGCCGCTACCAAACTGAAGATGGTAGGACTCGCTCAAAACGACGGGTACAAATACCCTGCCGAACTCAGCGGAGGGATGAAAAAGAAAGCGGCTCTTGCACGGGCCTTGGCTATGGATCCGAAACTGCTTTTTCTGGACGAACCGACATCCAGCCTTGATCCCGTATCCGCGGCAGAGTTTGATGACCTTATCCTTTCGCTGAAAAAGCTCCTGGGATTGACGATCGTAATGGTCACACATGATCTCGAATCCATCCGAAAAACTCTCGACAGGATGGTGGTCTTTGCCGACAGGCAGGTGATCGCCCAGGGCTCCTTGGAAGAGGTTCTAAAGGCTGAGCATTCTGTTATAGATAGTTTCTTTTTACAAAAAGAGGAGAAGTCATGAACAACAGGGCCAACTTCACCTTGATAGGGATATTTGTCAGTGTCGTAAGTCTGCTTTTTTTTGTCGGGGTATACTGGATAATCAAGCCCTCAAGTGATCATAAAGTCCTTCTATACGGCCTCCTGGTCACCGAGTCCATTACCGGAATCAACCTCGGCACGAACGTCAAATATCAGGGTCTCGAGGTCGGCAAGGTGAAAAACTTCAGGATAAATCCGAACAATCCCAGAGAGATCATGATGGATCTCGAGATACGCAGGGACGTGCCCATCCGAGACGGCGTGATGGCATCGATCAAACCGCAGGGCATCACCGGTCTCTCTTTTATCGATATCCAGGTCGAAGAGGGTGCAAAACCCCTCAGAGAGATTCATTATCTCGGACAGACCTATAAGGTCATTCCTTATAAACCATCCTTTTTGAGCAGTCTCACCGATTCCGCCGATGATATCACTACTTCGCTGAGGGATATTCTGAACAAGGTCAACCTCATGCTCGATGCCAACGGGGAAGAGTCGCAGACCATAATACACGAACTCGCACATACCAGCAAGCAGCTCAATAAACTGCTCAGTGACGAGAACATAGAAAACACCAAGAGACTGATTGTCAACACGGACAGACTTGTCAGCAATGCCGACAGGATGATCGGTGAATACCTCTTGGTGGGCAAGGAGGCCAAGGGTACGCTTCAAAGCGTCAATCTCTCCATCAAAGAGGGCGACTACAACCTCAAGCAGATCGCAGCCGATATGCCGCAGGAGACGATTTTGATGCTCAGAGAGATCAGACTGCTTGCTGCAGAGTTCTCCAGAGTCCTGCATAAACTCGAAGAGAACCCCAATGCCATCCTCTTCGAGTCGACGACACCGACTCCGGGACCGGGAGAATGAATATGAAACTCTTATCACTGATTCCAATACTTTTGCTGTTTATCAGCGGCTGTTCCATCCGTCCGGAGGCGAAACCTCCGATCACGCAATATTATCTGAAACCCGACATCAGCCTCTCCTGTCCCCCTTCGCCGAGTCAAAAGGTCGTCCGCTTGAGCATTATCGAGACGACACCCTATCTCTCTACGCAAAACATCATCTACACCAAGCCCGACCTCACAGCCGGCAGCTATCTTTACAGCAGATGGAACCGGCTTGCGAACCGTTCGATCTCGACAGCCCTTTATACCGCCTTCAAAGAGAACAGCGTCTTCGACAATCTCGTGTACGAGAATAGAATGATACGAAGCGATATCACCCTCGAGGTCAAGGTCCTGAAGTTTGAACACCGCTTCAGCGACGATGAACACTCCCATGGTCTCGTCGTGTTGGATGCAATGATTTACGATTCACGGACACGGGAGCTTCTAAAAAACCGTCTCTTCAGGTCGGAAGTGAAAGCCCAGACGAATGATGCCAGAGGCGGCGTCGAAGCTTTGAACACGGCACTGGGCAAGCTTCTCTCCGACCTAGTCTGCTGGAGCACGGAAGAGGTGTCTCTGTATTGATTCGTTTAGAAAACAGCCTCTTTAAAAGGCTCGATACGGTTTAAAGGTTTGCAAATGGTATGGCATCTACTTATACAGAAGCTAGCGCTTCTGTTTCTATCCACATCGACTTATAGCAGTTCAATTCTTTGACGACTCTCCCATGGATAAATGCCTTAGCATTTACATTGCTCAATACATCACCATTTAACACCCATAGCAACCTCTACAGAGCTGAATGGAGATTCTTTTCTCTCGTTAAGGAAATGACACTGCTTTAGTGGAACAAGTTTGGCATTTTTAGAGATAAAAGAATTGAAATGAAGGCACCCGATAGCCATCGGAATCGAAGCCGTTGAAAGAGTTTTCTTGCATACTTCCTTTTACAGTTAATGGAAGCAATTTTTATTTCAATAATTGAGATGGTACTTGAGGAGCTCCACACCATTCTGCAATAGTATTATATTTTTTAGCGATTTTCTGCATAGCCTCAAATCCATTAGATATAGAACCTAAAAAGGTATTCAAAGAACTCCCTGTTTTATTGGCATCTTCAATCAATGCTTTTATCTTAACTAATCCAGAAGATTCCTTTGTTCTATTCTTATCTGTTAAATTACTTATTTTTTGAACTGTACTATTAACATCAGTCAAATATGTTTTAATCATATTATCATCGCAATTACTGATGATTCTTTCTAAATATGAATAAATCTCTGAAATACTGCCAGTTATGTCAATTTTTGTTGATTGTTGCATTTCAATACTTATAACCGGGGATAAATCCATATTAATCACCGGTGAACTATTAGAAGATAAAGCGTGCTTCAGTAAGTTTTGAAGATTTAGATTTTCTTGGGTTTTATAGGCTATTTGTTCAGCTTTATCTTCTAGTCTAGCCTGTGCAATTCTCAATTCACTTCTTAAATCCAGTATCTGTAATTGGGTGTCAAAAAAAGTTTCAGGTGCTTTTTCACCAATTAGAACAAGTTCATAATCTTGCAATAGTTTTTCTATAGTCTCTTTCTCACCACTATTATTTTCCATTGTCATTACAACAGAATGACCATTTTGTGTAATACTGACCTTAGCACTTCCATCTGGATATTTATCACGTACAATAGTACTAAAATAACTTAATATATCAAGCCCCGCACGAAAATACTCAGGTTCAAATTCAATACTTCTAATAATTGCAGGTTCTATTATATTTTGGCTTAAACTATCAATCACTTCGTTATGTAATTTCATTATCAAAAGTTTAGTTTCTTTAAAACAATCATCGATTGTTCTATCTAGATCGACTTCTATGTTAAAAGTCACAAACTGACAAGAGTCTTCAATAAAGGTATCAGCGTAAGTAACATTTTCAAGTTGAATTAGCTTTTCTGACAGAAGTTCACCATACGCTCGTAAGCTAACTTCATATTTCCACTCTTCCCATGGATGGTATACATCATAATAAAATATCAATTTTCCATCTTTACTTGCAACAGTACCAACAGAAAATTCAGGAAAATCTTTTACTCGAAAACCATCTATACCTAAGGCTACATTATCAACTAAGTCACTTCCATTTAACGATGAAATACTTGTATATTCAATATTATGATAGCTTACAATATAATTACAGTAACAATAGAAAGCAGCGCTATGATCGCTGTTGTGTTCTTCATAAAAACTAACCCTATG
>CAXGZT010000004.1:0-32321 GCA_964014335.1 uncultured Campylobacterales bacterium
ATTTATATGAATTTGTACTGTACTTTCAAAAAGTTCTTTAATTTAGAAGTGTTATTTGCCCTCTATGAAGCATCACTAATGTCAGGATATATATCTGAAAGTTCTAAAATAGTCTCATCCCATAGATTTTCTCTCATGATTTTTTCTATAGCAGGACCTATTCCTATTGAATATTTTTCCATAACGTGATTGATCACTCTTTCTGTTCGTCTTTCTACAGATGGTCTTTTATTTATATTTTCTCGCCCGTCCCAAAAATTACTTCCTAACATTGTTGTCTCCTGCTTTGAATTAATAGTTATCCATAAAGTCATCACTGCTCTGTCGTAGCTGCTGATGTTTACGGTTTTGATTTTTAGGTTTCTTCTTTTGAATAGATTCCCTTTGCAGAAATCTGACACCTAGCAGCTCTGATAGAAACGTGACATATACCCCGCCATCCCATAGGTGGTTATCCGCTTTTGTAGTGACTTTTATCCACTCCCATTTCTCGACTCCTGTCTTTTTATTGATTTCACAATGCTTGTACTCAGACGTCATCTGTTTTGCATAGCCTAGGTCTGCATTGCAGTGAACCGAGAAAAGATTTTCATGAGCCAGATCATCCTCTTTTCTAAGAATAATAGAACGTTCTATCTGTGCATGCAGCATATCCTTGAAGTACTCTGTGTCAATGACGTACAGCTTAAGTCCTGTTTTTATCGTCTCACCGTTGATATCTCTTTCCACATTGCTCACGCGCCAAGGTGTGGCAGGTTTTCCAGATGCACCTTTAACAGGAATACATATGTCAGAGTTCATCGCACAGAACTCATACACTTCATCTCTCTTGTATCCTGAATCCACGGCACACATGTTGACCATGTAGGTTGCATTATTCTCGCCGATGTAATGGGTGTACATGATCTGCTCTAAATCTGTCCAGGTCTCCGCACGTCCATATCTAACGACATGCTTGCCGGCGCCGTACTTGAGTGCAACCACTTTGTACCAGAAGTGATCAAGCTGGACATCCACAGCCATGACAATAGCTGCAGTATCAGAAGGTACCACTCCAGGTTGCATCTCATTTTTTAGCAGCAGTACATCATCGGCTGAAGTACTCTCGTATTTTTCTTCCCAAGGTATGCCAAGCACCGTGTTAGTAAATACTTTCAACTTCTGCTGGTCATCTTCACAATCAAGATATTCTTGGACTATATCACGCCATCTATAATTTGAATCGTAACTGTAAGCTGACCAGATAAAGAATGATGCGTGTCTTTTGAATGGTTTTAAGGCGACCCACTCCCCTTGATCGTCCATACGTGGAAGATCTCCTTCTTCAATATTGTTTGCACACTTAACACAGCTAAAGACTACTGACTCGGGAATAAGATTGCCTTCTTCATCTATATCCCAATCCATATTATCAAACTCTAATGGCTGCATGTGCGAGCAATGAGGGCAAGGGAGGTATCTAAAACGTTGATCCCCTGAAAGAAAGCGCTTATTCACTTTAGAGATATCTTTTAAAGTAGGCGTTCCGCCGGAGATATTCTTTCTGTTCCAAAAGTCTGTAGTACGCTTAAACAGTAGTGAAAGCCCGTCCCCTTCTACCCCAGCTTCTAATTCCCATCCGTCTATTTCCTCTGCTATAGCCACTCTGACTGTACGTCTTCTAAAGTTTCTTGGAGAGTGTGCTCCAACTCCTTCCCATATTCCACCTTGATATGTCTTCTTTAAAGTTTTTTCTCTTTTATTTTTACCTCTAATATTGTTACTGTCGATACGCTCTTTAATAACTTCATTATCTCTTATCATAGGCTCGAATTCATCTTCTGCATACCCTATTATTTCTCCATCGGTCGGTTGAGCGTGAAGGATTGAGCACGGATCTTGATGAATAAAATAAGCTTGCGCTATATTCAACATCTTTGTGTATCCAACTCTTGCAGACTTTTGGATACTTATAAAATGTGTTGTTGAATTTGTCATCTCATCCAATATCTCTTTTTGCCATGCCTTGGTATGCCATTTTCCAGGCTGTGAACTTGACTCTGCAGATAGATAAAAGTGTTCGTCTGCCCACTCGGACCCACTCAATATTGGTTTTGGCGTAAAGAGTGAAAGTCCAAAAGATATAAGTTCTTTTTGTTGATCAGTCAGTTTCAAAGTTATCCCTAGATAAGGTTAAATCATTTTTAATACTGTTAATACTATCAATCAACCACTCGTACTGACTATTACTCAAATCATTAAAATAGGATCTCATCCTATGTGGGAGCTCATCCAATTTAGTATTTACAGGCGATATAATGAAGTCAAATGCAGCTTTTACTTGATTAACTGGAACAAGCTTTCCTTCCTTCTCTTCTACATCAAGTCTTGTTTTTCTGCCAAGCCAGTATTCCTTTTCTGCTTTTGCTGATGCCTGCGTTATTGTACTTGGTATATTAGGCTTGTAACCATCTCTTTTATCATCAGAGACACCTGCCGCTATTGCTTCACGCCTTGCATCTTCAGCTTCTTTGATTGCTTTGAGTTCATCTGATATCTCTTCTTCAGACATATCAGCTATTGAAGGATATTTTCCAATCTTGTCTAAAAGAGTTACCGGTTCCTCTTTGCGCTTAATATTAGCCTCTCGCTGAGCATCACGAGTCGGGTCCTTCGAATCTTCTATCGCCTGCTTGACTTCTTTATACTTAAAAAAGTTTTTTGGACTTCCTAGTTTAGAGTGAGTTGGGATCTTTCCATCAGATACCATCTGAGAAAAATATGATTTACTATATTTAATATTGTCATTGTCTTTAAGCTTCTTCAAGCATTGAGTGGCCGTTATTAAATCATACATTTATTATTCCCTAAAACGTTCAGTGAACATTTCCTTCCATAAAAGTTAAGCAAGTTTCAAAACTGGAAAATAGAGCGTTTCTGCGAGTCATCTGCCCCGTACTTGGTAAAACCCTTAGAAGGACCCGTGATATATTTTTCATTACTTTACCTTGCCAGTATAGTAATCGAAGTTGCTCTTGAAGATACGTGCTGTATTGTCATCAACATATGCTTGCATGGCTGGCACGCCTTCCTTTTCGAACATCTTGCTTGGGCCAATAGTATTGAGCCGTTTGATCTTATCTTTACCAGTTGATGATTTCACACCAGGCACCCGTTCAAAGATACCTATGTTATTGTTCTTTCCCATCATCAAAAATGCATGACGAAGCTTATGTGCTCCACCACCTTTGAGTATTTTAACTTTCACTGGTCTTCGTCTAGAACGTCTCTTTGCATTAATGCTTGAGCTAATGCTCCCACGATTTACAAAATTGAACAAAGAGACTGATCTAGATCGTATATTGATTGAAGCCTCAAGGTTACTTACATTTGACCGATGAGCTTTGATATATCTATTGAGTTGTTTGGCTTTGATGTTGTAGCGCTCTCTCACTTTCTTCTTTGCTACATTAGACCCACGCGTCATCAGATTATTTAGTGTCCTATTGATAACCTTCTTGTTTATCTTTGGGCTTAGTGCAAGGGTTAGCTTGTCCATGCCACTGAGCTTCACATCTACATTCATCGCCTACACCTTAGCTTTCATCTGTGGTAAGATCTCGACACCACCACTTTGAAGTATTGAATTGAATGTATTTGAGGGAATAGACAATGGTCCATTCTCCATCTCAAGTACTCCGGCATCACGATCGTACCAACCGACAAACTCTTCTTTCATGCTATTGGTCAACTTAACATACGGTTTTGAATAAGACATGTAGATCTCATTCATCAAGAACTTAGCAAGACCATAAGGCTTTCCGTCATGTGTCCCTGAGTCAAGATAATAAAGCGTATACATAGCAGCCATGTCTTGGTATCTGACATTCGATATCTTCTTGATACTGTCCCATGCATCATAAGCATCTGCCTTAGCCCCGACATTTTTATTAACAAGCCGACAAGTCGAGTACAGATAGGAAAACTCAGGATCTACCATCAAGGTATTTCTTTCACGCGCGGTATTATTATTTATATTAAAAGCTTCGTTCGGTTGTGTTCGTTCGGTTCGTTCGGTTACTTCTTCAAAACTACCTTGTTCACGTTGTTCATAAGTGTTCGGTTCGTTCGGTTGTGTTCGTTCGGTTCGTTCGGTTTGGTTTACTACAGAGCTATAGTGTTGCTTACTTTTCAAGGAGAGATAGTTAGTAAACCTATCGCATTCGATATCAAAGTCTTTTATCCAGTCATGCGCTGTACTCTTACTCACATCCCAGCTCTTAGCATAGAACCCGACAGAGTTATGATCACCATGCTCCATGTCGTCCCAGTACTCTTGAAAGGCCCTGGCTTTCTTGCGTCCACGCACGCCTCGTTCACGCTTCAGCTGCTGAATGTAGTCTGTCGGATACATCTTGTAATTTATTCTGATCATGCGTTAATCACCGGCATTGACACCGTGTCACCGTTGCCATCAAGGAAGGTTGTCGGCAAATCATACTCGACCACTTCTACCTCACGTGCACTGCCTTTAGGTGTAATGTCTCTAAGGACATTGTGGTCTTTCAACAATCTAATCACGCCATAATTATCTTTGGTCAAATGGAATTCTCTCATATGCAGCCTATCCATATCAAGGACAGTGTGACGCATGTCGGTGTACACCTTGTCCATCTCATATACACATCGTGTAGCATCCACAAAGGCACTTGCCCCACGTGCACGGCTTTTACCATCTTCCCCGCCCTTTCGGCTATGGTGAAGGAAGATGATGCATATGTTTTCGTCCAGGGCCCACTTCTTAAACGGAAGCATAAACTGAACAGCTTGAGAGTTGTCGTTCTCCTCTCCACCGTAAAAAGAAGTAAGCGGGTCCAGGATGATAAGATCAAATCCCTCAAGGCTCTTCTTCAGCTTTCTGAACTCATACATGTCAAGTTTCTTGTTCTTGATCAATGGCTCAGGAACATCCTCAAATATCTGTACGTTTTTATAATCTGAGAAAGTCGTATTAAGTATGTCCTTGCTCACAGCACGTGCACGGTTCTTGCTCTCTGCTTCTGGATCTTCACTCAGCCAAAGGGCCACTTGTTTATCCGGGAAGCTTCTTGCATGACGAAGAGCAGCTTGTATAGCAGCCCATGTCTTTCCGGTTCCGCCGCCTGCTGCCAACATGCTCACAGTACCGCGTGGCATAGGAAGCCAGTTCTTTAAGATAAATTCTGTTTCCTTCTCATCCGCGTCAACAATACACTTGTATGCATATGTACTCAAAGCGCTGACATTCTCTATCTTCTCGATACTCTTAGTAAGATCACTGAGCACTGAGCTGATGCTATCCGCCTCATCGACACTCCGGGCTATACCTGCAGCCAGCTTGACAAGATCACGTCTTTGTCTCTTCTCTTTGAGTTCACGGACATAGGAGTCTATATTGGAGATAGGATTGCTGATCAGGATCTCGATCATCACATTCTCATCGAAGTTATTGCCAAGAGTCTTCAGAATAAAGCTCTCTTCGATGGGCATAGACTTCGCATCGAGTGTCAAGATAGCGTTATAAGTTGATTGATGTGCAGGCATATAGAAGTCTTCATGAGTCAAAAACACTTTGACATCTTCAAGCAGTTCCGGCTCAAAGATCAGTGACCTGAGCACTGCTCTTTCAATGTTCAGGTTGAAGTTCTCGGACATTAAGCGGTCTCTTCGTCTGGTTTAGGTGCACTTCTATCGAGATAATACACTTTGTATTTGCCACCGTTTTCAGACGGCTCTTCTCGGCTGAGTATCTGCCATCCACGACGGCGGAGTATGCTGATCTTGTTACGAAGATTAAGCTCATTCCATAAAGCCACCGCATCAAGCGCAGTGATCTCTTTGCCTTGTTTCAGATAATCTTTTACGATATCTACCATGTTTCTTGATTTGGTGACTGCCATGACCTACTCCTTAATTCCTTTGACCTTTTGGATCATCTCCTCAAAAGTCTTTAGCTGTCTTCTAGTCTCAAAAGCGATTTTCTCAAGCTCAGACGCTTCAAGATCATCGATCACACCGTCATTGTGCTTATACTCCAGGAACTTGTTCGAAAGTGCACCGGCAAGTCCGGATATCTGAAGTAGCTCGTCGCGGACATTGTCATGGTCCGCAGCAGTTTCTACATCAGTTGTGAAAACTCCACCGCACTCTTTTGCAATAGCGTCCAGGATGATACGATTGTCTTCACCAAGCTCACGTAGCAGGACTGCAAGATGATCGATACTGATAGGCTTAGGTGCAGCAGCATTGTATGTGCTATAATTTAACGCCGAACCGAGCATGATGCTTGAATTATCGCCTCGAAAACCTAACAATGGTGCGAGATGCTGACGTGCAGTGATGTTATGGCGTTCGCCAAATGCATTGATTGCATCGTCGATAGCCTTGTAGATGAACGGGTGTTTTGGTAGTGCCATGATGGCTCCTTAGTGCCACTCTGGGATGACGCGGCGCACCAAAGGTGTCAAACCCGCCGCATCCCAGAATGTGGTTTGATACGACATTATAAACATATTTGTTTATATTTGTCAATAGTTTTATTTATTTTAAGCAAAAAAAAGGATTTGTATGGAATGGTTTATCATTATGATATTGTTTGTTGTTTTAGCTGGTATGCTGTCTGAAAACAGAAAGCTTAAAAAACAGATAGCATCATTAAATATGGATCCTATCCCTGATTCCAAGCAAAATAATATGGATTTTAAAATCAATGTTTCCACATCTTCAAGCTATAAAGATGATAGAGACTTTTCAAAAAGCTTTGAGGAAGGGAGAACATCTAAAAACCTAAAAGATACACCAAAAAACAAGCTGTTAAAAAGACTAATAGACGGAGAATCCATCAGCTTCAAATGCACAAAGAATAGTAGACACTGTATATTTTCTACAGAGAATGATCGAGCTACAGGCATTGAAATAGATACCGATGGACAAGGAAATATCATGCTGGAATCTATTTTTGATGTTAAAATCAAGGATCAAAGAACAATAACTATAAGTAAAGAAGGATTCTCAGATACATTCAATATCCACACTGAGTTTCCTAACAGAAAAGACATTAAAATAGGTTATTACCGAACAAACAACTATGAAACATACAAACGAGAGAATGTTTCAATAACATTAAATTAGCCCAATGGTAATACTAAAAAGAACATTCATTCTTATAATTTTACTGAGTAACCTATGTTTAGCTACTAAAGATGATTTTGGAAAGGTGATTGTTTCAGAGGTGACAAGCATCTATGACGGCGACACCTTCAGAGTAAATATCAAAGGCTATCCGGACATAATAGGGAAGCGTATCCCGATAAGAATAAATGGGGTAGACACCCCTGAGCTGAGATCAAAGTGTAAAAAAGAAAAAGACCTGGCACGACTTGCAAAACAGTTTACAGTTCAAATGCTACGATCAGCGAAATCAATAGAACTAAAAAATATGCAGCGTGGTAAATATTTCAGGATAGTAGCCGATGTATATGCGGATGGGAAGAGTTTGTCAAAAGAGTTAATCGACAATAACTTGGCAGTTCCATATTTTGGAGGAACAAAAGTTAAAGACTGGTGCGCTCTTCAATAGATATTAGGAACGATAGTTGCATTGATACTATTAATAAGTATATATCTTAGTATATATGAAATAGCAGCTATTTTGATCTGTATGACCTTAAGAAGATTGAAGATTATTAAGACGCAGATATCTGCCTTCACACATTATAAGCACGGCGGCTAGAAAACTTTGGACAACTATCAAGAGCATGGATGAATGGGAGCAAAGAATGTAGTGGTGAGATCTAGGAACGTTCCTTGCATACACTATAGAACATTAAATATATACTTAGGTTAACATAGTAGTATATACTTTATGCTATAATCCCGCCACTAAAATGGTATAGTATTTCTATACTTAAATCATGAAGGGAGAACAATCATGGTTATTAACGTAAAACAAGAGTCAGGCGGCTTTGAACGTATTGGTTCAAGAGGTGCTGGAGAAAAGATAAGAGAAAAAATGAAACCGGTATTGGATGAAAAGGGAAATATCACCCTTGATTTTGCAGGTGTAGAACAAGTAACACAATCTTTTATTGACGAATTTTTTGGTATCTTTATAAGAGCCTTTGGAATTGAATACATTAGAGGAAAGGTTCGCCTTGTAAACGCTTCTCAAGGTATCAAAGACACAATCAACTTTGTAATCAAATACTCTAAAGAGCGCTCTGCTTAATAAAAATCTTCATCGTCCTCTTCTGAGGACCCATTCCATAGATACATCCTATTGAAATAATCCATATTATGATTTATCTTAGCCTCATCAAATTCAAATGCTACTACAACGCCCTTCCATGGATATTCTAGACCTAAAGAGCTGAACCTTCCATTGGCGTATTTAACAATAGTATCATTGGAGATAATGATAAACTTTCCCCCGGTCATTTCAAGTATCTTTGATATTCCATACAATCCCATACCGGCATTACGCTCAGCCCCATACATCGTAGCTCTTGTAGAAGTTATCCCTTTTTCCAAGGCCATCATTATCGCCTCTTCTTCCGTTTGTACATCATGATAGTTTAACTGCATATTCGCTAAAATCCCTATCCCTCTGTCTGCTACTACGTACTGAATCTTCTCTTTAGTCACAAAATATTGAGCCATAGTGTACCCGCCTACTTCAGAATGCGAATGATCAACAATATTATTCATCAATTCTATAAACAGATAATGTAAGTAGTCATTTAAGTCTTTTTGGTCCTCTAAACCCAGCTGCTCAAAGTTTTGCATCATTACTGAAGTAGTATGCGTAGCGATCTCGTCGAGGTTGTTTCTAGTGATAATATTTTCTATTGGACTGTACGTTCTTTGCGGGGTATACTGATCAAGGATCATCTTCCTGATGTATTCATTCCCGATATCTACTACCAACTCTTCATCATTTTGGTAAGCTCTAAGCATTGCAGCAAAAACAGGCTCTGCCCAACTTGGATTGCCAAAATCTGTATTCCCATCTTGGAACAGATAAAGGTACCTTTCAATGTTGCTAAGGCAAATTCTCATGTCAGTTCCTTCATGGCGTTTTCTTCTTGGCTAGCACTTCCTCTAAACTCTCTAATCCGATCTGCATCGAAAAACGAGTCATATACATATTTAGCATGAACAGCTTTTAAAAACTGAAGCTTACGTTCATACGGCTCCTGGCTGCCTACAGGATTTACAGCATAAAACGTCAATATCCCATTCCCAAATATTGTACGTCTATATGACATATCCCATATCTCTTCATAGAACCTGCGCTCACGCTTGCCTACCTTAATGACACCGTCCTTGTAGACAATATGCCATGGCGTATATTTAAGCATGATGTTCGTGGTTGCGAACTCCAAGGATATTACCGTAAGAGCGCCTATGATCACACCTAGAAAAATCCCAAGGCTTCTTAACTGAAAGTAGATTGTCGTAGAGATAACCAACACACATATCGCGGCTATGATAAAGAACGATAGCCAGAAGTGGTCTACTACTGCCTTCAGCTCTATCCCCTTCGGGCTTACTTTGACATTCCCGATCATATTGGTTATCGAGTTTCCATCACCATTGATCTGGGTGTTTGCTTCCCCGTCTTGAGCCTGCTTTATCTCCGACATTAGCTCCTGTCTTCTACGGCGCAGCATAATGCACCTTTTCTTTATACTTGGCTATCCGCTCTATATCAATGAAAGAGTCATACACATAGCGTGCTTCTGCATCATGCATAAACTTTAGCTTGTGATGATATGGTCTGTTGTTTTCCGGATTTACTCCATAGATAGAGACTATCCCGTTGCCGATGATGCTACGCTTGTACTGCATGTTCCATATCTCTTCATAGAACTTGCGTTCTACTCCATTAATGGTTATTCGGCCATCTATATAACTGATGTGCCATGGGGAATACTTCATCATAAACTTCTGAGACATGTCTATCAATAAAAAGACAAATAAGCCAGTTACTATGCTTATCATTAATTTCAAAAACTCTGAGATCAGCATCGTATTCAAAAACATATAGATGGCAATAATACAGACGACATAAACAAACCCCACGACCAAGTCATGGTTGACGATAGCTTTTAGTTCTATATCACGGGGAGACACCTTGATATCATGAACCATATTCCTATTGATTGTTATGTTGCCCCTGGCATGGTTGTTCCCATTACCGTTGATTTGAGTGTTCTCACGTCCACCCTGCTCTTGTGCGACCACCCTTATCTCACAATGTATCGAAGTGGCCGATAACGCGGCCAACTATTTTGCATTCGTCCAGCATGTCACCTGTCAGGAGAATGTCATCGACTTCTTTGTTGTCGCTGACCAGCTTCATTTCTTTGGTGATCGGGTTTCTTCGCACACGCTTAACCATCACCACATCCGTTGTCATGATCACATAGATCGATCCGTCTTTGATCTGATGTTCTTCGTTCTCGAATGGATTGACAAAGAGCAGCTCACCGCTCATGATAGTCGGCTCCATACTGTCCCCGGTAGCATTGATGATGTGGAGCCCATTAAACCTGTCAATGCCGAAGTGCGACTTCAAAAAAGACGGTGAGAATGCCATAGGAGTAGTAGAAGGTGATTGATTATATGATCCTGCACCGGCAGAAGCATGGATATCTTTATGATAAGGAACTTCGACTAGCTGCTCTCTGTCACGAAGCATCTGCAGTTCTTCGATAAGATCTTGATCAACTGCCTGCTTTCTACTACTCTCCCCTACTGTTACCGTGTTGTTGCTTCCGTGTGTCTGGGCATTGCCTCTTCCGCTTTGGTTCTGGACTACGGAAGCTTTGGAACTTGCATACATCTCACCTTCGCCAAATTCAAGCCAAGACAGTGATATTTCTTTTGATGTTGCGATTTCACGCATCTTTTCTGTTGTTTTATTTTTATTTTTATATTGATTAGCTGCTTGTGTAGTTATGCCAAATTCTCTAGCCAAATCCGCGCCATAGCGCTTATGTTTGTATATATTTTGCATTGCAAAATCGAACCTATCACCAACATTCATTTATATTTCTCCATAATACCGTTGACATTTATCAACAAAACTGTTTATAATACTCTTGTTCGTTTGTTTACGTTTACTAAACATAAACATTATAACTAAACGACTTTAAAACTAAAAAGGTTTATGGAAAATGCAATTTAACACGCATCTATCACTTGGCGAGAACATCAAGCTTGGACTGTGGGCAAGAGACAAGAGTATCTATGTTCTGGCAAAAGACCTTGGCACGACAGAGAACACGGTCAAGACCATCATCTCTGAACGATTCATGAGAAAAGAGAAGATGCCCCCAATGCATAAGAAGGTTTTCGAATACCTGTCTCTACACTGTACCGGCTTCAAGGAGTGGGCAGAAGAAAAAAATATAACCATAGATTCATAGATCTCTCTTCGGAGACATCTTTGAGCCTATGCTCAACCGTTCGATTCGATCTCGATGGAGATAGTTTCGACATGTTACTTTAACTTATCAGCGGCAGCTCTCGCAGGTCATGAGGTCGTTTTTAAAAATACCACGCAACAATCGAGCGTAAGCGTGAAGGGTCGTCAACGGACTCTGGAATAAATGTGCAGTTGAAAATATATTGAGAAGAGTCTCGCCCGAAGTAAAATAAACAAATCTCCTTCATAATGAGTTACGGGTAGCTGTGAAGGCGCGTTATCGGTAAGACAAAGATATTGATGAGACTCTTCTGAGTATATATACACAATAAGTACGGGGGCTTAGCTCAGCTGGTCAGAGCGCAGATTTTGTATATCTAAGGTCGCAGGTTCGAATCCTGCAGTCCCCACCCTAACATTCTCCCTATGAAAAAGAGACCATACCTGTCGCAAGCTTCCTTTACTCATCAGGCGGCGTCATGAAAGCGAAGTATGGTCTGAAACTTTTTGTTGAGATACCAATAGGTATTTCATAAAACGTTTAAAGGAAAACTATGGCGTACATAAAAAGCAAATGGGATAAGTTCGAAGAGCTGCTGGAACAGCTTGCCGAACAGATCTTATAAAAGGATATCAGATGACACAACTGTATGCAAAGATCAAACGAAGCAGCAGGTACTACTCGCAAAACAGTCACCACATAGTAGACGGCCAGTTCGTTCATTTTGAAGTCGAATATGACCCGCACTCAGATAGGTTTATAGGGGGAATCGGCGGGAACTACCCTGTTCACCACCTAAACATCTATGTCAAGCAAGGCTCAGAGTTCATAAGAGTCGGAGCATGAAGAAGCCACTCAAACGCGGTCTCTGGGATGAGAAGCCAAACGTAACCCGTCTGGGGTATCTCATAGTCACCAGGCAAAGCATATTCATATCAAGGAAAACAGATGAAAGCAAAACGACTGGAAAACAAGCCAACAACACAGCGCAAGAAGTTAAAAGTTGTCTATAAACCAAAACAGCATGATCAGACAGAGGACCTGCTTTATAGAGGTTCAGGATGGTAGCAAATAACATCGCAGAGATCGAGTTCTACTATCTCATACTGATCACATCGCTTTATCCAGGCATCAGCATCACCAAAGCGCAGCAGCATCTTAAGAAGTTCAAATCCAAGATAGGACTGGGCCATGAATGACACGATCCTGATTATTTTATTTTTATGTGGAGTCATGATCTTTGCCACCGGAGTCTTCTATATCATTCATTACTTCAGAGAGAAAAAAAATGATTACATCTACAGAGACAACTATACCATTGAAGATTTTTACGTACCAAAGCGGAAACCTTTGGAATGAGAACCCATGGTGAGCAATGGTTCCTGAATAAAAAGAACTTCTATAACAATCAGACCAATTTTGATGACTGCCAGTCGATCGACAGTGGACTGCCTAAGCGTATGAGCAAAGATGAGATCATAGCTTACTACAACAAAAAACTGCATGCATACTGGAGCTCAATAATGTTTCAAGAATTGCCTGAGATTAAACGTAAGAAGGCTATCAACTATCTCATGTTTAACACAATACATACAAAACATAAGGACGGACAATGACAAAAGCACTACTTATAAAGTCATGCAGTGACCGCATGCGATGGTACCGCGACAAGGTTGGGCAAACAGTACCCTACTTAGGCACCTTCGGCAGCGAGTATAAAAGCCGTGAAGATGAAGGATATATCAACTTTGTCCAACTCGAAGACGCTGATATTGTTGAGACAGAAGAGGATAAGGAGTCCCAATGTTAACCGATAAAGAATACCAGGCAAAACTTGAAGCCATACAGACCTCTTCTGCTCCTGCAGATGTAAAACAAGCAGCCATTGAAAAGCTACGTGCAGATCAAGGCATGAACCGTCCTATGGCGATGGTAGAAAACGGAGATATTACAGATGTCTCCTCAAGCTTTTAAAGGAAAAGACAATGCTAAGAGATGACCAGTTTAACCAAGCCTACGACAACCAGCTTCCAGTTAAAAGCCCGGGAGGGTTCATGGTATGGATCAATGAGACCCATCACCTTTTCTTCGATGATGTAGACGCTGATGATGAAAAAGAAGTGAATATCACTCGCTACACAGATGAGAACGGTAGAAAGCGCCTTATCGATACACAGACCTTCAAAGAGTTCTTCAGTCCAGGACAAGAAAGATGACCGGCTTCTTCAAAGGACGTGCCCTCGGCCAGGTTGATACTGTACTAATCAATGGCAAGCCATACACAGCCAACGAGCTAAAAGAGATAATTAAACTCAATGAGAAAGCATCATGAGAAGGAAGGGCTTCTACTGGGTCCGATACCTCGGTGAGATGACCGTAGGACAATGGGATGATGATAGTGAAGAGTGGTACCTGGTAGGACTCCAAAAAGAGAACCATCATATCACAGACAAAGACCTTGACTATATTGCGCTGCAGGTAGGTTGAACATATGGCCCAACCAGTCAGTCTATTTGAGAACCAAAACTATGAAGACCTAATAGGGAAAATTGTTCACGGCTATCAAGAATACGGCGAGATAGTGAGTTGTAAGGTCAACAACACATCCCATGCTTACACTCATTATAGGTTTCAAGTTACATTCAGATCTGGAAATACATATTGCTTTAAAAGCGCAGATGAAGTTTTATCAAAATGTGAAAATAAAAAGGACCACACATGACAAAAAGAATGTCTTTCGACTTCAGTGATGAAGAGATTATTGTAGACCTGTTCGCAGGAGGAGGTGGAGCAAGCACCGGCATTGAGATGGCACTGGGACGAAGTCCTGATGTAGCTATCAACCATGATCCGGAAGCTATTGCGCTGCATAAAGTAAACCACCCGGATACAATTCACTTCATCAATGATGTCTTTGAACTAAACCCTGCAAATATTGCCATCGGCCGTCCCGTCGGACTGCTTTGGCTATCTCCTGACTGCAAACACTTCTCAAAAGCAAAAGGGGGAAAGCCTAAATCAAAGAAGGTCAGATCTCTTGCATGGGTTGGTGTCAAATGGGCAAAGAAAAAGAGACCCCGGGTTATTATCCTTGAAAATGTAGAAGAGTTTCAGGAATGGGGCCCGCTTAAATGTGATGGAAAAGCATGTGAACTTCGCAAAGGCAACACGTTTAGAAAGTTCGTATCGGAGCTTGAGCGCTTGGGTTACAACGTAGAATGGAAAGAACACCGGGCGAGTGACTACGGAACGCCTACCATTCGCAAACGTCTATTCCTTATCGCAAGATGTGACGGGGAACCCATAATCTGGCCAGACCCGACACATGGCAATCCAAAAAGTGAAGCCGTTATCTCTGGAGCATTAAAACCATGGAAGACAGCCGCAGAGTGTATAGACTGGTCTTTAGTCGCACCGTCTATATTTGAGTCAGAAAAAGAAATCAAAGAGAAGTACGGTTTAAGAGTACGTCGTCCTCTTAAAGAGAATACACTCAACCGGATAGCCAAAGGTCTTAAAAAGTTTGTCCTTGAAAATGATGAGCCATATATAGTCACTGCAAATCATAGCGGTGAAAACTTTCGTGGACAAAGTGTTCTTGAACCGATGAAGACTATTACGGCTGCCAACGATGCTCATGGGCTTGTTTTACCATTCGTTCAGACCTACTATGGACCAAAGAGTGACGGTACAGGTTTTGAAAGAGGAAACAATATGAATGCTCCGGTAGGTACTATTACTGCAGGAGGTGGACGGCATAGTCTAGTTGTACCTTTTTTGACAGAACATGCAAATGCATCGGCTCAGAGAATTTTCAATGCGGCTGAACCCATGCGGACACAGATGGCAGAAGTAAAAGGCGGTCACTTTGCATTGGTCCAGGCGTTTATGGCTCAGCATAACCTGGGCAACATCGGACGAAAAGTCAATGCTCCATTTTCTACTATCACAACAACTGGATCACAACAACAACTAGTAACCGCTCACTGCCAAAGAGACTTTGGACAGTCGGTAGGACATAAGGCAGATAACCCATGCGGAGCAATCACGTCCGGTGGTGGCGGAAAAGAAGCACTAGTCCTATCAAGCATGATAAAGATGCGCGGTGGAAACATAGGTTCTAAAACTGATGAACCTGTACATACAATAACTTCGGGAGGGACTCACATCGGAGAAGTTCGTGCCTTCTTGGCTAAGTATTACGGTACGGGTGAAGGTCAAAGTATAAACGAATCCATGCATACCGTTACAACAAAAGACAGATTTGGTCTTGTCACTGTACACGGTGAGCTTCATCAGATTATCGATATAGGAATGCGGATGCTGACTCCTCGTGAGTTATTTCGTGCTCAAGGATTTCCAGAACACTACAAGATAGACATTGAGTTTAATGGAAAACCTTTAACAAAGAAGGCACAAGTAAGGATGTGCGGGAACTCAGTTTGCCCACCACTAGCTGCAGCATTAATCAAAGCAAATTTCAAAATAAGAACCAAGGCAAAAGTCTCAGCATAAATAGAAAGGAGAAATCATGAGTACAGGGCAGAAATACTGGGAAGACATGGATCCAGAAGAATACAACAGACGTATATCGAAGCATAGCACCTCAGATCATAATTCAGTAGAACATATGACCAGAGAGGACTTCTTTGAAAAATTAGATGACTTTGATTTTGACTCATTTGGGAAAGATGATAATTTTGATAATAGCGATGTATATCAAGTGGTTCAATTTTTTGCAAATAGAATATTTGATAAATTAGAAGCAAACAAAAAGGAAGGCGCATGAACCCTAAATGGATGAAGCCAGAAGAATTTGAACAAGAATTCGGCATGAAAAAAAGCACCCAAGCCAAAAAGCGTTCTGCCGGCAAGCTGCCTTATTCAAAATTCGGCGGCATGGTCCTATATGACCGTGAGAAGATCAACGAACTATTTGAGGCGCATCATATTGATGTGGCTTCGTGAGGAAACAACAAATGAAGACCCAAATTTACAGAGCAAAGAAGATAGATAGTGATGATTATGTTGAAGGATATTTATATAAAGATAACAATGAATTTTTAATAATAAAAGAGGACGCTATAGATGGTGCTGATTGGAGCGGAAGGGATGAAACCTGCTTCAATAGTATGCTTATTCATAATGTAGACCCATCAACACTAGCAATATCATTCCCCGATATGCTGGATAAAAATGGCAAGCCTATTTTTGCTTCATTGAGTGAAGGAGGTAAAGGAGGTGATGCTCTGGAAAATATCCACTATGATATAAGAAATTGCATCGTTCTCAGTGGTTGCTGTGGAATAACACAAGGAATTAATAATGTTTTTATTCCTTTTGAAGACTTAGACACAAGATTGTTTAAAGTGATAGGAAAGCACATATGAAAAAAAATGATGAAGATAAAGTAAAACTGCATGATCTTTTAGTTGGTGTGTACTTAGACATACTGCCTAGTATCAGAAGTGTTGCAAAAGAACATGGATACAGTGTCGCGATTCATGGATCATTAAAAAGAGACTTTGACATTATTGCCTTCCCTTGGACAGAAGAGTGCTCAGATAAAGACACCTTGATTCTTGAAATAGGAAAAAGAATAGGTAAAGAAGTCAAGGCACGTGAGGCTATCGAAAGAAAAGATTCCAGACCCCATAACAGAACAGCCTATGACATCCAGTTAGGATGCGGAATGTATCTTGATTTAAGTGTTTATGCAATCAAGTAGTTTTAAAAGCACAGAAATATTGGAACTTTATGAAAATTTAGACCTACAGGAAATCTAAAAAAAACTGCAAGAAAACCTACAAAACGGACACCCAAGCGGACACCCAATCAAAACTTAAAGAAAATCTTACCATTGTTAAATCTCTATAAATAACTTAAACAAGGCACTTAAGGAGTGGTGTCAGCGGTGGGATTCTAACCCACGGCCTTCCGATTAGGAATCCGATGCTCTATACAGCTGAGCTACGCCGACTAGCGAATGGAGTCCGGTATCTTAACAAATTTAGACTGTATTTATATAAAGTAGATGTATAATGTATATATGAAAAAGTATTTATTGGTTTTTTGTCTGCTATTTACACCTTTATACGCCCAATCCATCAAGGCGGGCTATGATGTCAGCTTTGGTCTTCTCGGAGAGATCGGAAAGGCTGAGATAACCTATACGCATGACGAGGAGAGTTACCTCATTTTTGTACACGCATGGACGACGGGGATGACAGCTCTCTTGTCTCAGAACCGTGAAGAGATCTATATCTCTCAAGGCAGGCTTATTAACGGTGTCCTGCGTCCCGATGTCTTTGTCAAGCATAGAAAAAACGACAGATCGACAAAAGACAATGTCCACATCTTTGATTATCCGGCTAAAAAAGTCTTTGCCTATTTTACGAAAGAGGAAGATATCAGGTCTACATATTTTGATGTCAAGACGATGAAAAACCTTAAGCGTGATACCCAAACCTTCAGCCACTCGGGAGAACCTTTCCGGTTTTTTACGGATAATGACCTGCTCTCTCTTTTCTTCAACACGCAGAAGATACTGCCGACGCTTAAATACGGTGAGGCGAGACAGCTTGCGGCCATCGGTTCGAAAAGCCCGAACTGTGAAATCGACATTGAGGTCCCTGATGAGAAACTACGCAGTGAACTCGAAGAGATCATGTCTGACACCAGCGGAAACCTGATTACCATCATCCTCCATCAGAACATATTTCAAAGCGAAAGAGGCGAACTCCATGTAAATTTTGACCATGACGGTTTTGCAAAGGATGTCGTATTGAAAGATGTGATCATGTTTGGGGATATCAGAGGAAAACGGGTCTATCAGGAATTAGTCTCCTCAGAAAAACTCAGCAGCAACTGAGATCGCTCAAGAGAGCGGACAGACCCACATGCATCCCACAAAATATAATAAAAGAGAGAAAATAGGCTCTTTTTGTGAATTAAGAGAAAATAGCCTTGACAAAATAATATTTTTAGCCTATAATTTCGCCCTCTTAAGCATCAGTTTGAGTATTTTATTGGGGTATCGCCAAGCGGTAAGGCACTAGTTTTTGGTACTGGCATTCGGGGGTTCGAATCCCTCTACCCCATCCACCTAAATGTCGCGGAATAGAGCAGTTCGGTAGCTCGTCGGGCTCATAACCCGAAGGTCACAGGTTCAAATCCTGTTTCCGCAACCAATCATAAACTCCCAAAAACAAACATTTCAACCACTATAAGCAAGCAGGTTTAAGTTTCAAAACAATCAAATCCCCTCCCTTAAAATAGTTCTTTGACTAAAAACAGCCAATAACTTCACACCCCTCTATGTTCTGAAAGAAGCAATCCTCCTTTAAAGTTGTAACCGTTTGACTATATATGCTTACTCTACCGGATTTTTATCTATTTAGATAACTTCTCCAGCTTCCGAACATTGTAATCTCTTCTGCACCCAAAAGAGCATAATCCTCACATAAAAATCCGTATACCATACTGCCATCTTCAAGAAAGACATTCCCGATGCACAAGGGTGAAGCTATCTGAACCACAAAGGCACCAAAGTTTTCCAGGGGCATAGACCACACCTCTAGCTTTAACGAAGAATCGCTTTTTATGTCACGAACCATACCCGGACGCGGCGGTAGTTTTTCAGGTACGTTATAAAGGCGGTAACCCTTTGCTGTAGATGTTTCTTTTTCAAAACTTGCTCCCAGCTCAGTCAGTTGATGGTTAAGCGGTAAATCCCTCATATGCGCACCGCAGACGGCTATCTTGATATTTTTAGACATGTGAAACCTTTTCTATATATTGTTGACCTATTTCTAGAAGTTTTTTATCCTCAAAGGCTTCGGCAAAAAGCGTGATGCCAAAAGGCAAACCATTCTCTCTAAAACCTGCCGGAACCGCGTATGCCGAGAAGTCAAGCAGGTTCATAAAGTTAGTGTAATACCCCAGGTTCGTATTGAGTTGGACCGGGTCGGCATTGACCTCATCTATTCTATAGATTGTCCCTGTTGTCGGTGTCAGGGCAAAATCTACTTTTTGCATCAAGATATCGGCCTGACGTTTATAAGCCTTGAGTTTATACTCGGCATTAAAATAGTCTTCTGCACTTTTACTCTTGCCCGATTCGATGATACTGCGTGTCACCTCGATAAAGCTTTCCGGTCTGCTCTCTATCATCTCTTTAACGGCCACATATCGCTCGCTCACCCACGGTCCGTAATAGAGCAGGTTGGCGGCTTCGAGCATAGGAGAAAAATCCATCTCTACAGCCGTTCCACCCATCTCTTCAAATGTTTTTACTGCCTTGTAGTAGAGTTTTTCAGCCTCATCATCACCAAAGAACTTCAACTGATCAGCCTGAGGTATGGCAAAACGGAAACCTGATGAAAGGCTCTTTTGTGTCTCGCTCATCACTCGGCTGTAAGGGTCAGACTCATCAAAAGAAGCAGCTACGTCAAAGACCTGTCGTGCATCTTCACTATTCTTGGCAAAGATAGAGACACAATCAAGGCTTCTACACGCCGGAACGACACCTGAGGTACTGAGTACACCTTTAGAAGGTTTAAGGCCCACCAGATTGTTAAATGCCGCGGGTACACGTCCTGAACCGGCTGTGTCGGTCCCCAGTGAGAATGCTGCCATCTCCAAAGCGACACTGACCGCTGAACCCGAACTTGAGCCGCCGGAGATATAATCGGCGTTGATGCTGTTTTTGCAAGCCCCGTAAGGAGAACGTGTTCCGACGAGACCTGTCGCAAACTGATCCAGGTTAGTCTTCCCTACAGGGATAGCTCCCGCTTCAACAAGGGCATCTACGACAAATGCCGATTGTGTCGGCACATAAGAGTAATCAGGACATGCTGCCGTCGTAGGAATGCCTTGAAGATCAATATTGTCCTTAATCGCAAAGGGAATCCCGTACAGAGGAAGGGAATCCGGTTCACACCCTTCAAGTCGCGTTAGATAAGGTTCCAGCTCACCCTCACCAAGAACGTGTATCCATATCGGATTGGCTTTATGCTCTTCAATGCGTTCTTTGATCTGTTTCATTAAGGCTCTTGGAGTCAGCCTCTTATCTCTATACGATTTTTTCAGATCTGATATATTCATTTGTTTTCCTTTAACTAATAGTTCTTGCCGGTATGTCATCGTTTTTAGTTCTAAAGGCTTCTATAAAAGCCGCCGTCATGATCAGTACACCGCCTGTCGACTCAAGTGCCGACATGCTCTCACCTGCGATCAAGATGGCCGAGATCACTGCTGTAATAAGTTCTAAAACAATAATGATAGATGAGCGTCCGGCCTCCATGTGTGTGACGCTCCATTGTGAGCCGATATTGGCCAGTAAAAGCCAAAACAATGCATAAAGTACAAGCATCAGCCATGCATTTTCGCCAACGCCGCTGGGGAACTGTTCTATACCCATCAGCAGGAAAACCCCTGCCAGCGTAAAACAGCCAAAGAACATACTGCCGGTCTTTGAGCTTACCGGTATGGCTTGGGCTGCGCGAAACAGCAGGTTGTTCATCGCAAAAAAGAGACCTGAGGCCAAGGCGATCAGGTCGATCCACGATGGTGGGGTATCCAGTACCTCTAAACCGCCTAAAATAATAAAGGCGCCACTGATCGCGAGCAAGACACCTAAATAACGCCAGCGATCAATATCTTCTTTTAAGAACAGACGTCCTCCGGCCACACCCCAGACGGGTAATAGATAAAAGAGCACCATCACCCGAATGACCTCGCCGTTGATAAGCGCATAGGTGAAGGCAAGATTTGCTCCGCCGCCGAAGAGTGCGATTAAAAGCATCGTATTTTTGTGCTCTTTCCATAACGTAAACTGTTGTAGCAGCAGCGGACTCAAAGCCAAGGCCAAAATTCCGTACGAAAAGAAGATCAATCCGATTCCGTCAATACCCATGGTATTGATGCCTTTAAGGGGCAGCCATGACAATCCCCAAAGTACAGAAGCGCCAAGCAGTACCAGAACAGGAAGATGGGCTTTCATACCAGTATCTCTTTTGAGAACATCCATCAATCATTACTTATCTATAGGCTCGATGACGAACAAGGTCTTGCCCGCTTGGATATTCTCGCCTTCGCCGCAAAGGACCTGCGTGATCTTCCCGTGCTCAGGCGCTTCAATATCAACTTCCATCTTCATCGACTCAGCAATCGCAAGGACTTCACCCTCTTCTACCACATCACCGAGCTTGGACATGACCTTCCAAAGACTTCCCTGCACCGGAGATTCGACCGCTTCATGATGCTCACTGATCTCAATATGTTCCATATTTTGTTTTTCAATCTCGGCACTTTCTGTCCTAAAGTCAGCCAGCCCCGTACGTTCCCACATCTGACGCTCTTCTTCAAAGGCTTTTTTTTGGGTCTGTTTAAAGGTCTGAATCGATTCATCATTCTCTGCCAGAAAGGCTTTATACGCTTTAAGACTGAAACTCGTCTCTTCTACCTTGAGCTTCATACGGCCTCGCGGAAAGTCTTCGCGCATCTGATGCAGTTCATCCGCACTGACTTCATAGAACTTGATCTGATCAAAGAAGCGCAAGAGCCACGGCTTATCTCCGACAAAATCTTCCGTCTGTCTGTAGCGGTTCCACATCTGTACCGTGCGTCCAACGAACTGGTAGCCGCCCGGTCCTTCCATACCGTAAACACACATATAAGCTCCGCCGATACCGACGGCATTCTCAGGTGTCCAGGTACGGGCAGGATTATATTTCGTCGTAACCAGACGGTGTCTAGGATCAAGCGGTGTCGCCACAGGAGCACCCAGATAGACATCTCCCAGACCCATGACAAGATAATTTGCTTCAAAGAGTATCTTTTTAACATCTTCGATACTATCAAGCCCATTGATACGGCGGATAAACTCGATGTTGCTTGGACACCAAGGAGCATTCGGACGTACTGTCTTCATATACTTATCAATCGCCACACGTGTAGACTCATCATCCCATGAAAGCGGCAGATGAACAATGCGTGCAGGCACTTCGATATCATCAACAGAGGGAAGTGTCAACTCGATCTCTTTCAGACGCTCAATAAGCTCTGTACGGTCACACACTTTGGGATCAAAGTGCAACTGGAGGGAACGAATACCCGGTGTGATATCGAGTATGCCTTCTATATTGGAAGCTTTAAGAGTTTCCATAAGTACATGGACACGAAAACGCAGACTTATCTCCAGCTGCATCTCCCCATATTCGACAAGCAAGTAGCTGTCACCCGACTGTCTAATCACCATGGAGGGGAGGTCAGCTCCACCTTCATCGCTGTAAAGAACAGGACTTCCTATAGGTTTAGATGACAGAAAGGCTTTTTCATCGAATGTCTCTAAATTCTCAATGGCTTTTTCTTGAGCCTCTAACATCTCTATGGCCGTTTCATGTTCCATAGGAACAAAGGTGACCTTGTCTCCTGCTCTAAGTTGACCCATCTTCCATAGCTCTGCTGTGACAATCGTCACTGGACAGACAAAACCACCCAAACTAGGCCCGTCTGGCCCTAAGATAACAGGCATATCACCGGTAAAGTCTACCGCACCTATGGCGTAGGCATTATCATGAATATTTGAAGGGTGCAGTCCTGCTTCACCACCATCCGTTCGTGCCCACTTAGGTTTAGGACCTATGAGCCTTATCCCTGTACGGTTTGAGTTGTAATGGATCTCCCACTCTGTCTCAAAAAAGGTCTTGATGTCCTCATCCGTAAAAAAGTCTGGAGCACCATGAGGACCATATAGCACACCGATTTCCCATGATCTGCCATAATTTTCATGTGGCATGACAACTTTAGGAGCAACATCACTTTCGATGAGCGTATCAATATGCAAGACGTCTCCTGAAATAAGTGTTCGTCCTGCATGACCACCAAACTGACCCAAGGTAAAGGTAGAACGGCTTCCCAAGTACTCAGGTACATCAAAACCACCACGAACGGCCAAGTAGGTTCTAAAACCTTCATTGGCTACTTTCTTTAGTTTTAGAGTCGAACCGGCCTTTACCATAACGGCTTTATTCATCTCAAGGGCAACACCTTCTAAGGACGCTTCTATCTCTGTACCGCATAGCGCAATAAAGGTATCACTGTTAAATTTTAATGTAGGGCCCGCGATAGCGATCTCCAGCCCTGCCGCTTTTTCGCTGTTCCCTACGATGCGGTTGGCATAGCGAAAGCTAAGCATATCAAAAGGGCCTGAGGGGGGAACACCGATATCCCAATATCCCGTACGTCCCGGGTAGTCTTGTATCGTCGTCTGTGTCCCCGGACGCAGGACATCGATGCTGTTGGCACAATACTCAAAACTGTTAAGATATTTCGTCGTCTGTTCACCCTTCTCAAAGACATCCGATTCTACAATAGCACCCAAATACCTAAGGTTTGTCTCAATACCGTCAATATGTGTCTCTTTTATAGCACTCCTCATCTTTGCCAAAGCGCTCTCCCTATCATCTGCTTTGACAAGCAGTTTCGCTATCATAGGGTCATAAAACGCAGAGACATTCAGACCTGTCTCAATAAAAGTATCGCGGCGGACACCCTCTGCAAAACTGACATTGCTCAAGACGCCTGAACTGGGCTGAAAGTTTTTAGCGGGATCCTCTGCATAGATTCGCACCTGAATCGAATGACCTTTGGGTGCATGTTCATAGCTATAGAGTGCTTGATATTCTCCGTAAGCCTGAGCAATCATCCACTCGACCAGATCCACGCCCGTCACCTCTTCGGTAATACCGTGTTCTACCTGCAGACGGGTATTGACTTCCAAGAAGTAAAACTCATCTGTACTCGTGTCATAAACAAACTCTACCGTACCCGCTGAAAGATAAGAGACAGATGACGTCAAAGCCTTAGCCGCAGAGTAAAGCGCTTCTCTTGTTTCATCGCTTAGACCCGGTGCAGGCGTCTCTTCTATCACTTTCTGATTACGCCTCTGTACCGAACAGTCTCTATCGCCCAAGGTTGCTACAAAGCCTTTTCCGTCACCAAAGACCTGTACTTCGATATGACGTGCGGAGGATACATACTTTTCAAGGAACATCCCCCCGTCAGAGAAGTTGTTCTCGCTCAAGCGTTTGACAGATTCATAAGCGTCGCACAGTTCAGCCTCGTCATAACACAGCTGCATGCCGATACCGCCGCCTCCGGCCGTACTTTTGAGCATCACCGGATAAACAATGCGCTGCGCCTCTTCTTTCGCTTCATTCAGATCTTTTAGGATAGAAGAACCCGGGAGTAAGGGCACCTTGTTGAGTTCAGCCAGTTCACGAGCCGTGTGTTTAAGACCAAACTTCTGCATATGTTCTGTACGCGGCCCGATAAATATTATCCCCGCATCACTACAGGCATTGGCAAACTCAGCATTCTCACTTAAGAACCCATACCCTGGATGAATCGCTTCTGCTCCGCTCTGCTTGGCGATAGAAAGGATTTTATCCGCATCCAGATAACTTTCTCTGGCAAGGCCGTCACCGACAAAAAATGCCTCATCGGCTAAACCAACATGCAACGAGTCCGCATCGGCAGCCGTGTAAACGACGACGGACTGTATCTCCATCTTCTTAAGCGTGCGTATGATACGGCAGGCGATCTCACCCCGATTTGCAATTAATACTTTGGTAAACATCTGTTGTCCTTAGAAAATATAGTTTACGGGCCGTCCCAGTCTTTTACCTTGAACAGGTCGTCCTGTACAAGGGGGAATTTACTTTCCCAAGTTATTAACAAACTGAATATAAACCCTAGTCTTCCCAGATGATCATCTGAACAGGGCTTGGGTTATAGGCATTGCAGGGGTTGTTTAACTGCGGACAGTTCGAGACCAATACCAAAGTATCCATCTCCGCCTTCAGATCAACGTAGAAACCCGGCTTCGAGATACCATCGACTATAATCAAATATCCGTTCTCTTCGATAGGCACATTCATGAAAAAGTTGATATTATTGGTCAGATCACGGGGGTCCATTTCCAATTCCCCTATCTCATAAAGATAGTTGTCACGACAGCTGTGCATATACTTTCTGTCATGAGCATACCTGACCGTGTTACTCTCTGCACTGCAGTGACCTCCCAGAGTGTCATGGTTACCACAAGTGTCTGCAACGACTTCCATCATGACATTATCATCGGTAGAGATCAGTTTTGTACCGGTGGTTACAAAAATGCTTCCCTGTTCTCTCACGGTATCATTGGCCGAGTAGCGCTCTTCATGATCGTTAGCATTGTAAAAAAGTGTGTCAACGGCCTGACACCCTTCAAGGTCAATAATACGCAGGGTCTGCCCTTTTTTTACGACACGGCTCCACGGCACACCCGCCGCGACTTTCTCGTTATAAATTGCATTTTCAATAGTGTTACTCATATTCTTTCCTTAGGCAAAATAGCGTGCATTATTTACAAAAGCACGTTGGGACTGTTCACTAAAATTCATACAAAAATCATCCTGTGTAACAGGGGCTGCTTTATGCAGTGTCAGCTGAACATCACCTGGATTATATTCGCCCTCTTCCATAACATGAGGTGTGTTTGAAAGTACAAGCAGTACATTCATCTCTGCACGCAATTCGATATAGCTTCCAGGGTCCGCCCGCTTAGCAGAGAGTTCCAGTCTGCTTCCGTCTATGACATCTACTCTTCTAAAGAAATTGATCGCTTGAACCATGTCCCGTTTACCCATCCCGTACTTTCCAAGTTCTACAAGAAAGTTTTCACGGTCGCTCTTGTAATAGCGGTTACGTATCTCCTCAAAACTACCATTTCCAAAATTTTTCTTTACGATACGCGGATTGCTTATACCAGCAATGGCATCAAAAAGCCCCCCTGTTGTGTCTTCCGTAATAGAAAAAAGCACACGGCCCTGCTCTGAATAGAGCACTCTTCCCTTACAAAAGTAGGCGTTATGTTGAAGTTTTACCGTGTCAGCAGAGTTAAAACGTTCTGAGGTGTTATCCGCGTTGTAAAACATTGCCGAAAGCGAGCCTAGCCCATCTTCCGTACTGATACGCAGTTTGTCACCGCGTTTGATGATCTTCGACCAGCGTGCACCGCCGGGAAGCACTTCATCCAAAAGTATATCTTCGGGGTTTAAATTTTTATGTTCTTTTATCATTATGCTACTTTTCCTTCTATTTTAGATTTATCTACCTTAGTCATTATTGTTCCTTTCTCTTCGCCGACGGGTATATCGTAAGTAATACAGGCACCGTAAACATTTGGGGCCTGTTCATCATGTCGCACCTTGTCAAAGACAAGAAGACGACTTCCCAGATAAAAGCTCTCATGCAGATCATGGGTGACCATGACGACCGTCAGGTTGTTCTTCTTCCACAGATCCAGGATAAGCATATGCATATCCGCACGTATACCCGGATCAAGTGCTCCGAAAGGCTCATCCAAGAGCAGTATCTTCGGTTTATTGACCAAAGACTGGGCAATGGAAAGACGCTGCTGCATACCCCCCGAGAGCTCACTCGGATATTTATCTGCAGCATCGCCGAGACCGACTGATTCAAGCATCTTCATGGCGGTCTCTTCGGCGGCTTTGCGTTTTTGTCCGAAGAGTCGTCCCAAAAAACTTGAATCTTTCAACTCCATAGCAAGCATCACATTTCCCAATACACTTAAGTGTTCAAAGACGGAATAGCGTTGAAACACGATTCCTCTTTCTAGGCTTGGTTCCTGCGGAAAAGGCTCACCATCGAGTAAAAAAGTGCCTTTTGAGGGAATTTCCTGTCCTAAAAGCATCTTCAAAAAAGTCGTTTTCCCGCATCCTGAAGGACCAACGAGTGTACAAAACTCTCCCTCTTCAATATTGAGTGAAAGCTTCTCCAGCACTACATTGTCTCCGTACTTTTTCCAGAGGTTCTTTATCGTGATAAGACTCATCTATTCTCCTTTGCTGCACTGTACCAAGGAAACATCTTGTAAGTCAGCTTCTTCAGAAGATAGTCAAACAAGAATGCTAAAAAAGTGATCCATGCTACATAGGGCAAGATGATATCCATTGACATATAGCGTCGCACCAAAAATATACGGTAACCAAGTCCTTCTGTCGCGGCAATTGCCTCGGCAGAGATCAGAAAGATCCATGCCGTTCCAAGTGTGAGACGTACAGAGTCAAAAAGACGCGGAAAGATCTGCGGCAAGATAACACGAATGACGATGCTCCAGGTCGAACCGCCAAGGGTCTGTGCCTTAATCAACTGCTCTGTAGGAATCTCCGAGACACGCTGCTGCAAATCGCGTATAATCAAAGGGGTGACACCGATGACGATAAGTGCGACCTTGGCCAATTCACCCATGCCAAAGACAATAAACAAAATGGGCAGTATCGCCATCGGAGGGACCATGGAAAATGCCGCTACAAAGGGTGAAAAACCTGCTCTGACGAAGGGAATAAACCCTAAAGGGATACCGATAAGCATTGCCAGTACAGCACTTATGAGAATCCCTAGGCCCAGGCGCTGAAGAGACGCAGAGGTGTCTTCAATGAAAAGAAGTTCACCTGTGCGTTTACTCGGCGTCAAGGCCATCTTGTCGATTGCTTCGCCAAAGCTTGCCAATGAAGGCAGCAACTTATCACTCGGGTTTTCCTCAAGGCGCAGGTCAGATGCCATGATATAGAACATACCGACGATAAAGAACGGCAGCAGTCCCAAGAAAAGAGCCGTCACTTTTGACGGTCGGAGGTTCATCAATCGTTTCATATTAATACCTACAGTTTTCCGTCAGCTGCCATTTTCACATAGGTATCTGTGAAACGTAGTTTGATATTTTTCGTGTCGCCAAAGGTCTTACCATTTGGGAACTCCATACCGATAAACTCTGCATCCGGAGCACCCTCACCAAGGATACCGTGGTCAAATGAGAATTCACTTACTTTCTTCATCGTCGCAGGAAGCGCGTCATTTACAGCAAATTTCACCGCTTCACTTGCATCATAAAACATCATCGTAGAGCCAAGCTGGCTTTTGTAACCTGCCAAGTCCGTACCTGATGCTTCGGCCATAAAAGTCAGGGCTTTTTCATCACCTTTTTTCATCAATGCCATCACCTCAAACCATGCACCCGTCAAGGCCTTGGCCAGTTTAGGGTTGTCTTTTAATGTCTCCGTGTTTACCACGAGCATATCAATGATCTCACCCGGCGTTTTACTTGAGTCAAAAACAAGGTTTGCGCTTTTATTGTTTGACATGATCTCACTAAGCTGTGGATTCCATGTCGTCATTGCCGTCACTTCATCAGAACTGTATGCAGCAACCATATCTGCATCCGAAGTGTTCACAACCTTGATATCACGCTCACTCATACCCACTGATTCTAAACCGCGGGCAAGAAGATAATGTGAAACCGAAAGCTCAACAAGGTTTACTTTTTGACCTTTGATATCGCTCATATCTTTCTTGCCCTTGAGCAAGATCCCGTCATTTCCATTGGAGTAGTCACCCATGATCAGGGCCGTAGAATCCACACCGCTTGCAGCAGGAATGGTAAGGGCATCCATATTGGTCATAACACAACCGTCGAACTTGCCCGCTGTGTACTGGTTAATGGATTCGATATAGTCATTCACCTGTATCAGATCGATTTCTATATCATATTTTTTGGCCCATTTGTCGACAACACCCTGTTGCTGAGCGTAATCCCAAGGCATCCAGCCAACATAGATGGTCCATGCAACGTCGAACTTCTCCTTGACTTCTGCCATAAGCGATGAAGTGCCGAGACCCATAACCAGTGATGTGGCAACTAAGAGTTTTGATGTAGATTGGAAGATGTGTTTCATTAGAGACTCCTGAATAGGTTTTAAAACACGGCAAGAGGTTTTAAAATCTCCCGGGCTTTTATCCCTCCGTGTAACCCCTATTCAAGAGGTCGACAACTCTCGGACCAGTCACAGAATACTCTGCCGGAACCCTAGTTATCTTTTATTGCAGTGAGGTTTTATAACCTCATGTCATGTTTTCTACAAATAATTATACAGAATTTGTTTTATTTAAATACAACATTATGATTAATATTTAACCACTCAGGCATTCAATGCAATAAAAAGAGGAAAGAATAAAGAAAGTCGAAAAGATTACCCCTTCTCTCGAAGGGGTAGAAAAATGTAGTGTTGTAACTTAGAAGTTGTACGTTAAGTAAACTTGAATTGTTGTCAAATCATCAATGTAGGCAGGATCACTTGTTGCAGTTGAATCGCTTGAATCAAACATATCATGGATAAGTGCGATAGAAGTATCTAGTGGACCAAAAGATTTACTCGCAGTAAATGTGATCTCATCGACTTCATCTTTGACACCTGAACCGGCTACCTCGATCTCTGCACTGTACAAACCAAGGAATAGGTCAACATCGGCTACCGTACCTTCTGCTGAAAGCGTCATTGTATCAGCACCTGTAACACTTGCCGTCTGGAACCACCACCAGAACTCTGTATACAGTGACGATGCTGTACCCGCAGATTGACCATCTGTAGCTATATTGTAAACACCTCCAAAAGTACCCTCATCATCAACCGAAGAGTAAGCAGCCTTGAATGTCACGGTATCTGGGATTGCATAACCAACCATTAAGGCATACGCTGAATCATCAGCACCAGCACCTTCCATATCAATAGTTGTGTATTGAGCACCCGCCAAGAAGCCGTCCACATCAAGGTCAGCTTGTAGCCAGTAAGCTTTGGCTGTGTTTGGAAGCTCATAGTACCACGCCTGTGCTGCTAGTGGTTTGATGGAGTTGTTTGTCACACCAAGAACGCCGGCACCGTCACTACCAATAGTCTTAAATTTACCACCCTTTGATACAACATTTCCAGCAATAGGAGTACCGTCAGCATTATCAACGCCTACACCGTTTGACTTTCCAATCCATGCACCTACTAATGTCGTATCGGGGATATCTTCATTAACAAGCACAGCTGCTTCAAAAGTATTATAATCAACGCTCCATGTCTCTGTAAAAACAAGTGGTGTTTCAATGATTTGGCGACCAACTGTTGCTGTCGTATTACCAAGTTTACCCTCAATCCAAGCTTCTGACATCCATTCTGTTGTCTCTAGCGCACCACTGTCACTTTCATGCGCGTTTGACCAAGTACCCTCGGCGATACTGTTGTCCATACCCAGCCTTGACATTACTTCAAACTTGGCTCCAGCTTTAACATTATCTATCATATCCGCTGTCACACCCAAGCTCAGACCCGCATCAGCATAACTTGATTCTTTTCCGAAAAGTCCGCCATCAAGAGTTGCATCACCATCAAAATGTTCACTCTGTGTTCCATAGAAAAATCTTACATCCCCACTTACCTCTACGTTATCTACTGCATATACATTTGCACTTAGTAAAAGTGCTGTTATCATACTAGTTTTTGCTAATTTCATTTATTCTCCTGAACAGATTTAAGTTTAAAACACGGCAAGAGGTTTTAAAATCTCCCGGGCTTTTATCCCTCCGTGTAACCTTGAAAAAGGTCGACAACTCTCGGACCAGACACAAAAGATTTGCCGGAACCCTAGTAATCTATTTTATGTTATGAGGTCTATCAACCCCATAGCTCAAGTCATGTTTTATTCCAAAGATTATATACAGTTAAGAAAAAAATAATACGAACTAATGATTAATTTTTAACCAATTTATTCAAATACTAAACAGAACGATAGAGCAGATTATCAAAAGAAGTTAAGCGGTTTATTTTTTACAGCACTAAAGATTAGTCTATCATGTACGCAACGCAATTGAATGAGTCTTGCGCTGCATTTAAGGAGTTAAATAAGGAACTTACCTCGCTGGTAAAATAGCGTCCCTTAACATGAAGGTGAAACGTTGACTTAATATTAAGACAAAGAAATTATGACATTTTCTCAAGAGAAAACTTCAGAAAAATGATTAAAAAACAACCATTATATAAATCGTTTCGAAATACAAAAATAGTTCCAAAAACAAAACACTCACTAGCATGGTTAACAGGATTTTACTAAAGTAGATACCTGTCTGCCATATATACCTATACTGTAGTAATCCGGATTTTGTACTTAATAGGGTTTTTCATATTAAGAGAGCCTGATTTGCCTATAGTAATCTCAATAAGAGCTATCACCATAGACCTAGGCCTTAAAAGTGGATATTAGCGCCAAGATAGAACTTAGTCGATTTTTCACTGATTTCAATTGTATTGCCAAGAAGTTCGAGATCGCTCCAGTTTCTGTATTGGAAATCTACGCCTGCAATGCCTTCAAAGCTGGACGTGAACCTGTACATCACCCCTGCACCAAGCTTTAAATCGACTTCCTTTGCAGTACTTTCAGAGTATCCTTCTACATCCATCCATCCGTAGCCTAGGCCGGCCTGTATAAAGGGAGAGAACTCCGGAGTCACTTCAAAGCCCTTGATGAGATCGACACCGATTTCATTCAGCGTATCGTTTGTATTGTCGTATAGAGCTCTATCGTAGGTCTCGTTCTGATAATAACCCTGTACTCTCCAGCCTTCATTCAGCGTGGAACCGAACTTCAGTTTAAAACCGTCGCTGTCGACATCGGTATCTGCCGAGATACCCAAAGTCTCCAGTGTGAACGTATTACTGCTTGCAAACACGTCTAAGCCTATATACAGCTCCGACTCTTCCGCCATTACAGACGACGAGATGCTTGCTGCCAAGAGCATACCTGTTACCATTTTTTTCAATCAAAATCCTTTCTTGTTTAAAACAAAAAAGAGTACATTCTTCTCTATTAAGCAAGCTTATGAATTGCCCTATATTCTTTACTCTGCCCGCTAAGCTTACCTTTTGTAACGCAGATATTAGTCTGTCTCTTATACACATCTGACGCTGCCGACGAAAGTGTCGGTGT
>CAXGZT010000005.1:0-31565 GCA_964014335.1 uncultured Campylobacterales bacterium
ATTAAAAGCTGAAATCGAAGCGGGAAAAGGGTTCGCCGAGGCAGCAATGGAAAACTCTTCATGCCCTTCCAAGGCGCAGGGCGGGGAGCTGGGCGAGTTTTCTCCGGGTCAAATGGTGCCGGAGTTTGACAAGGTCTGTTTTAATGACGAGGTAGGCGTACTTCATGTAGTACAGACTCAGTTCGGCTACCATATCGTAGAGGTGACTAACCGTTCTTAATACCCTTTTTGAAGCTAAGGATTTTGGCTCGTAACTGAGTCAAACCCCTCTCTCTCTTTTTGGAATAACGTGCTTCATGATATATCTCATTGATCTCGTCAAGTCCCGTATAATCTTTCTCAATCCTATGAAGAAAATCGAACATTGTTTCACCTTGCTTCCGTGTAACTCCCTCTTTTCCTAGAAGTTTTAAGAGTACCTCCATTTCACATAAGAGCCTGTTTTCGCACTTTTTTCTTTGCAAGAAGATAAACAAAATTATCGATATCAGGGTAAGAGCTAGAACGGAGCCCGCAAACTTCAGCAGAAACAGGCTGTTGGAAAGCAGTTCTTTTAAAAGCGTGATCTGTTTGAACCTATCGTATTGCAAGATCCATCTATTGATCATATAGCGCGTATACATGTAATGTATATTGAGCTGTTTAAACAGCTTTTGAAACCGTGAAGCGTCGAATGCGGCATTGGTGTAGCTGTTGGAGAGTATATTATCGTCTGTAATCAGTATCCGACGGGCCGTTGATGTCGGCTCAAATCTCACCCAGCCATTGTCTCGTATGTAAAGCTCTACCCATGCATGTGCATCAGATGCTTTGATAAAGAGATAGTTGTTGATCGCATTGGAACGGTCTGCCTTGTAACCCGTGACGATTCGAGAAGGCAGTCCGATCATGCGGGCACTGTTTGCGAAAGAGGAGGCAAAATGAACACAGTACCCGACTTTAGAATCAAACAAAAATGAGTCAAGAGGATGGGCAAGGTCGATCTCCTTCGGTTTTAAGGAGTAAGAGAGGTTTAAGGATGAAAAAAAGCCCAGAAGCTGTTTCGCCTTTGTAAGGTCATCCGCTTGGGGGTCGATCACTTTTAACAGTGCCTCGTAGGTTTTTTCGTCACGCGCCTTGTCAAATCTAAGCGCCTTGAGCAAGTCGTGTTCGTTTTCTTCGGCGGTTGTGAAGCTCAGTGCGGAGCGTGCATCATAATAGTAGGTATCATACACGGGTTTGGAGGAGCGTGCAATGAAGTCCCGGTCAATAAAGCCTTTTTTCGGACTGAGCAGGGGTATGTCAAGCATATATAGCCATCTTTTTTGATGCGGGTAGAGTTTGACCCTGTAGTTGACGATATTGTCCAGATTTACGACTGGAGCGATTGGGGACTTGCTCTTTGGGCCTTCTACCCACTGTCTTCCCTTGTCGACATAGAGTGTTGAGCCCCGAAAGTAGAGCTGTCCCTCAAAGGGGACCTCTTTCTCAAAGCTCACTTCCATAACGACTTTAGACGAAGGTATAAGAAGTGAGGTCGAGTCTATAAACATCGTTCCGTCGTGTCCCGTCCGTTTTACTTCTGCCTGGGTAAAACCGAAACTCGCATTTTTATAAGAGATACGAGGAAAGGTCAAGAAAAGAAACAGGACTATAGGCAAAGAGAAAAGATAAAGCAGCGTGTTGATACGCAGGGCATTTTTCAAAGAACTCTGCATCCTTTCATACAGAAGTAAAAGGGTAAAGACGAAGAGGGTGAAAAGTGCGTAAAAAAGCATGCTGATAGAATTAAAAAAGAAAAACGAGAGGATCATAAGCAGAGCTGGCGAGATAAGGAGATAAAAGTTTATGCTTCGGGTCAGTCTCTGCAGAATAACGGCATGGGTAAGCAGGGAGATAAGAAGCGAGATGAAAACCAGCAGTCTGGAGAACTTGGAGAGATTATATTCGGCAAAAAAACTCAGTCCGATCGCAAGAAGGCCCAAGAACATGAAACTCATGATAACAGTTTTTGAATTTTTCTTTGCGATGATAAAAACAAGGCCTAAAAGCATATAGATCAACATCGGAAGTTTCAAGGTGAAGAGATGCGGCAAGAGGGCCAAGACAAGAGCGATATCAAGAAGCTGGAGCTGATTTAGTCTAGTAGAGGGCAAGAAATCGAAGAATTTCATAATGACTCCTTTGTCTCGAGTTCAGTGTCGTATCCGGAAAGTGCATGGTGTAGTGGATGTTTTTCTCTTTGCACTCTATGGCCCATAAACATAGTTGTGAAAGTCTCTCTTCATCATCCTCCCCCGCTTGTGAAAAGTGGAAGTTCAGATGTCTGCTGCTTTCCAAGAGACTGAACTCCTTGGACATCAGTTCCGAGTTTTTTGCGAATGAAGGCCAGTGTATGAGAGAAAGAGACTCTCCTTCGCGAAAAGCCCTAAGCCCTTCAAAATCTTCCTGCTCACCAAAAAAAGTACGGCTTTTTGAGGTGAAGTCATCTAGGCTTATACCCTTGGCCTGGGGAAAAACAATACTTTTGTCCTTTAGGTCTATCTCTCGAAAGAGTATCTCATGCGGAAGGGGGAAATAGCTTCCGATTTTAAGGGGAGGGAGTTTCGTCTCTCCGCGTTTAGCGGGCGTAAAGTCCAGGCTGAAGGTTTTGCTTTCTAAACCCTTGAGCTCGTTTATTTTCACCATTGACTCTTGATTGCTGCACTCCAGGGCGAAGGAGTCCCTGTATTGGTTCGGATTGTAAAGAGTGAGCCTGTACGTCGAAGGCGTGTTTGCAAAAAGGTTTTGCGAGACGAGGAGAGAGGCTTCGAGCTGATAAAGGTTTAGCCGTCCTATTATGCTCGACGCCCCGGCAAGCGCAAAGGTGAAAAACATCATGAGGTAGACAATATTATAGTTATGCATATAGGCTAAAAAGAAGAGACCGATAATACTTAAGACCAAAAGAATAAAGTATTTTGTGGGTCTAGTATTTATATTTTTAAGTATCAGGATGAAGGTGTGAAAGTATCTCATCAGAAATCTCACTCGGGTTTTTTGAGCCCTCTTTAGACTTTAATCGATGCGCGGTCACATAAGGGAGTAAAAATGAAAGATCAGAGGGGATGACATAATCCCGTCCCTGTATCAATGCCCATGCTTTGGAGAGTTTGCTCAGTGAAATGGCGCCGCGGGTAGAGAGTCCGTTTACATATAGACCGCTTTCTCTGGTAAAGTTAAGGATATCCTGGAGATAGTCAAGTAGCTCTTCGCTGATATGGACTTCACTCACGGCTTCTCGCAGTCTCTTTATGATACTGAAATCAACACTTTGAAGTTCGTCAAGATCAAGCTGTGACCGTGAGCTCAGGATACTGCGCTCTGCTTTTTGGTCGGGGTATCCCAAGGAGAGGGATATCGCGAAACGGTCAAGTTGCGAGCTCGGAAGCTCAAAGGTCCCAAACTCTTCAAAAGGATTCTTTGTGGCCATAACAAAAAACGGTTCGGGAAGCTTCATCGTCTTTCCGTCTATGCTGACTTGGTGCTCTTCCATCGCTTCCAAAAGAGCGGACTGCGTCTTTGGCGTCGCACGATTGATCTCATCGGCAAGCAAGAATTGTGAAAAGATAGGGCCCGGCTTGAAATGAAAAGAGGAGTCTTTGGTATCGAAGTAGTTGACACCCAGAATATCGCTCGGCAAGAGGTCGGAGGTGAATTGTACTCGTGAGTAATCCAAGCCCAGGACACGACTGAAGACTTTGGCCAAAGAGGTCTTTCCGACACCGGGCAGGTCTTCTATAAGAAGATGCCCGTTGGCAAGAAAGGTACATAAAGCCAACTGGATCTTTTCTCTTTTGCCCTTGATATGTTTTTCGATCTCATCGATTATCGTATCTATATCTGTTTGCATACATTTATCTTAACATAATAACTCAAAGGTGCGGAAAATATAAATAATTTGTCCAAATATTTTAAGAATATGCCGGCAAAGCCTCTAAGTTAAGGTATTATTTCACAAATTTATCAAAGGGTGGCCTCGGAATCCGTATAGGGGTTTCGCAGGTGCGAAAAAAGGATGTCAGTGTTTTTTGAACCAGGTTTTATGGGTACTCGTGCACCTATGTATTTAGATATTGTGGGAGTCTTTTTCTTCCTGCTTCCGTTTTTACTGTTTTTCTCTATCCGTTATGCGGTAAAGGGTGAGATTAAAAAGCATTTTATCTCCCAGATAGTGATCTTTGTCATGACATTGATCTTTGTCGTCATATTTGAAACGGGGATGCGTCTTGCCGGAGGTTTCCAGGAATACATCAAGGCGAGTCCGGTCTCTTACTCCTTCTTCATCACTTTCTTGATCGTACATGTTGTTGTTGCGATTGCGACCTTCAACCTTTGGTCTTACCAGCTTATATCATCCGTCAAGGCCTATAGAAAAGGGACCCTGACGGGTGAAGTTGCGAAACGGCATAAAAAACTTGCACGGATCTTGCTGATGGGCATATTTGTCACGATCGCACAGGGTGTGGGTATCTACTACTTCTTGTTCATGCTTTAAGAGAGCGGCCCTAAGAGAGGGGCCTTGCTACTCCTCTCCAAGCTGCTCGAAATTTCCCAGGCTCTCGCCGCCGCCGGTGATATCCCTCAGTTCATAGATCTCACGGTTCTCAAGCAAAAACTCTTTTACGGTTTTAAAGCTTCCTTTTTCCAGCATAGCCGAAGATGTCTTCTTTTCGATGAGCAGGAGCATCAGGCACAGAGTGGAGGAAGCATACTGAGGGATAAAAAGATCTTCAGACCTGATGATGTCCGAACTGAAATCGACAAGTTTTTCCATCCCCGCAGCGACGTTGACAAGGGGCAGGTCACAGTACCCGGCAACAAGACGGCCCAGTTCGCCACTGCTCGCAGGGCGGACATATTCGCTCTCATCAAGCTGACTAGCCAGCATATAGCGGCCGATAGCATTGTTGATAAAAGGGAGTATGTTCTCCTCGACGATCCGGGTGTCGCTGTCGGCAAGGCTGAGCATGGTGATCTCTATATTCAAAGCCTCTTGAACCTGATAGTTGAGCAGGCTCGTCAAACCGTCAAGGCGGTTTTTTATAGGAACATTTACAAGAACGGCGCTCAGGTGCAAAAAGGCATCCGCCTCGATGATAAGAGGGCCCTGCGGATAGATCTCTTCATCAAAATGAAGTCTGTGGTAGATACTGAAAAGTCTCTCTCCCTGATCTTCGGTAGTGATGAGCATCGCCTCTAAAGAGAGACCCGGGGAGTGGGTGGGCAGAAGAAGGGAAAAATAGTGCTTCTTATGCACAAGCTCAAGGCTTGGATAGAGCTCCTGAAGCGCCTTGAAGGCAAGGACGACATCGGGGTTGTAAACGCTGGGGTAGGTAAGTATGAGTTTTTTAAGAAAACTTCCTTCATCGGGGATATGAAAGAGTCCGTTTATCGTATTTGTATTTTGCATGGCGTATTCTAGATAAGATTGGTATAATTGCACCTTACAAAATAAACGGACTCTGTAAAGGTAGAAAATATTTATGATACTGACTAAGATGGTGCTGAAAGCAGCTTTAATATTTATGCTCTTTTTGGGTGCAAGCGGATGCACGAAGAGTGCAGAACCGGCTGAGATGATGAGTGTAGACAATGTCGCCCTGGACGGGTATGACCCTGTCTCCTATTTTACTTCGGCAAAGGCGGCCAAGGGCGATCCTGGCCATGCCCATGCTTATAAGGGCCTGCAGTGGCATTTCGAGTCTGATGAAAACCTTGAAATGTTCAGGGACGATCCTGAACTGTATACTCCGGCATTTGGCGGCTTTTGCGCTGATGCGCTGGCAGATGGAGAGCTGGTGCTGAGCAACCCGGAGTATTGGTATATTCATAACGGAAAGCTTTATCTTTTCGAAGATGAAGATGCCAAACAGGAGTGGTTTAGAGAGATAAGCAGTGTGCTGCCGGCAGGGCTAGCGCAATGGGAACGACTGCTTGAGCCGGCCGCAGATGAAGAATAGACCGCTTGAAAGAACTCTAAGAAGCGTCTTCAGATAAATATCTCACAGGCCAGACCGACAGGAATGGGGTCATGCAGTTGTATCTGTATGCTTGGGTCATCTTTCGTTCTGTAAAGCTGATAGGGCACGTACAGGAGTCGTGCTGAGAGTCTGTTCTCCGCTTTAAAAGCCTTCTCTTCAATATGTATGCGTATGCCGCTGGATACGGGGGGCGAAAAGTTCTCCGGAATGGTGACGTTTGAGAGCAGGGCGACGGCGGCGATACTCTCTTCTGCCGCCTCAAAACGGAGCATCTCCAAGAGCGTCTCGTATCGCAAGGCACTGTCTTTTTCCTCTATAAGCAGACTCCGAGTCGTATTGTCGGACTCCAGCACCATGGCAAAGGAGTCCAAGCTCTGTGAAGAGAGAAGCTGCTTTGTCGCATCATCGATACACTTTTCAAGCATTAAAAACAGGTGTTCATTATCCAAGCTATTTCCTTATGTCCTTATCGGACAATTATAGTATAATCCTGCAATGATACACTTTAGCCTTTCAGACGTCCGCAATATTGCAGACTCTTCGACCTTTTCTCGCGGTTATGACTGTAATGAAGCCTCTTTAAGCACGATTAAAAGTGTGAGTATGCTCAGTGACGAGATCATGCAGATACTCTCCACTACGAAGGGTTCAAAGCTCTACAAACAGACGATCAATATATATGACCATAATGACGGTGTCAAGATAATCGGAAAATGCTCCTGCGAAGTCGGCCGAAACTGCAAGCATGTCGTCTCCTCCGTACTTGCCTATCTGGATGAAGAGTCCAAGGAGAGTGAACCCCCTCTGCCCGCAGTGGACAAAAGAGATGAGAAAGAGACGTGGCTAAGACGGCTGCAGTCAAGCTTTATCGAAAAAGAGGATAGAGAGTTTCTGACATCAAGCATACTCCTGTACGAACTTCATCCGGGAAAAAACGGGAAAGAGATAGAGATAAGCGTCTATACCGCCAGGCAGCTCAAAAACGGCGGATACGGGAAGGTGAACCGGGCCCGTGCAAAATCGCTTTTCAACCCCTATAAGGTCCCGGACTATCTGCGCGAAGAGGACAAAGAGGCGATTCAGCTCCTAAAGGTCCTATGCGAAAGGGTAAAGACGACGGCTGTGCTAAAAGGAAAACTGGGCGCACTCGTCCTTGAGGGTGCCTTGACAACGCACAGATGTTTTTGGCAGAGAGGACACAAAAAAGCCCTTGAGTTTTCCCACAGCAGGGAGTTGGAGCTTGTCTGGAAAGAGGAAGGGGCGTATGCAAGCCTCGCTCTTGAGCTCGGAGAGAAAAGCTATTTTATAGGGACCGCTCCGGCCTATTATGTCGATACGAAAACAAAGTCGGTCGGAAGGATTGAAACCGAGCTTAGAGAAGAGCAGCTGGCCCTCTTGTCCAGCGCACCCAAGCTCAGAAGCGAAGAGCTGGAAGCCTTCGTGCTGGAGATGAGCTCCGCCCTGCCGCAGCTTCATATCCAGGCGCCTGCACGTCTTGAGCTCAAGAGCCTGGAGGATGCCCAGATCACCCCTTGCCTGCATCTTCTGGAGTCCAAGGGCGAATACAGGGTGCGCATGGGCTTTAAGTATGATGGTTTTTATCTTAACGCCTTCCCCCAACATAGTTCCCACCTGCTTGCCGGAGAGAAGATGAAAATAGAACGCGACCCGGAAAAGGAGAACCACTATATAGAGGAGATAAAAGCCTACGGTTTCGAGCTTAAGGCAGAGATGTTTCGGGCCAAAGAGCTACATGCCTGGAGATCCTTCCTGGAGGATGAGGGGAGTCTGAAGAGCAAGGGTTTTGAGATCAGTAAAGCGCTTGACTTCAAGCTGAGCTTTGAAGCTGTCGACAGAGTAGGTGAAGGTAGAACAGACATCGCACTGGTTTGATGTGGGTATGCATATCCGCCTGGAGAACAAGGAGTTGGCTCTTTTGCCCATCCTCTCCAAGCTTTTATCCGAGGGCATAGACCTGAGCAAAGAGGAAGAGGTCTATTTCGAGCTGGAAGAAGGCGCCTACGTCTCTCTGCCTTCAAAGATACTCAAACCGATACTAAAGACCTTCTATGAGCTTTTGGACAGACCCAACAGCGAGGGCTTTAAACTGCACAGGTTTGAAGCACAGTCCATGCAGAATTTTGAGGGCGAAAACTTTTGCATAGAGGATAAAACAGAGCTGAAGAGCCTCTTCGAAGAGATGAAGAGCAAGCCCGTTCTCAAGACAAAGCCGCAGGGTCTGAAAGCGAGCCTCAGAGGGTATCAGCAAGAGGGTGTGGCCTGGATGCAGTTTTTAAGAAAATACGGTTTCGGGGGCATTCTTGCAGACGACATGGGTCTTGGAAAAACGATACAGACCCTGGCCCATCTGCAGCTTGAAAAAGAGCAGGGACGTCTTAAAAGGCCGACGCTGATCGTCGCGCCGACCTCGCTCCTGGCCAACTGGAAGAAGGAAGCCGGCAAGTTTACACCGGACCTCAGGGTCGCCCTCTATTACGGGAACGAGAGGAGAAGTATATTAGATAATATCAATAAATACGACCTTCTTGTGACGAGTTATACCATCCTCGCCCTGGAGAGCGATCTGTTGAAAAAAGAGAAGTTCTATTATCTCATCTTGGACGAGGCCCAGCGTATCAAAAATTCGCGTTCCGTCTCGGCCCAGGCCAGCAGAGTGATCCAGGCCCAATACTTTCTGGCGCTCAGCGGCACACCCATGGAAAACCATCTGGGAGAATTGCACTCTATTTTCGAAACGGTCATGCCGGGCTTTTTGGGCTCGTTGAAAACCTTTAAAAGCCTGTACCAGACCCCTATCGAAAAAGAGCATAACAGGGAGTGTCAGGAGAAGCTGAATCAGCGCATAAAACCTTTTATGCTGCGCCGCACCAAAGACAAGGTGGCGAAAGAGCTGCCTCTAAAGACCGAGATACTCCGTTCTGTCGGTTTTGAGGCTGAACAGGCCAGGCTTTATGAGACCATTCGCGTCAGTATGGAGAAAAAAGTACGCGAGACGATCAAGAGCATGGGGCTGGGGAAGAGCCATATCTCCATCCTGGACGCACTCCTGAAACTCCGCCAGGTCTGTTGCGATCCGAGACTCTTGAAGATAGAAGAGGCCCAAAAGATCCAGGAGTCGGCAAAGCTTCAGATGCTTATGGAGTTAGTAGAGGAGCTAAGAGAAGAGAAGAGGCGAATCCTGATCTTCTCCCAGTTTACGAGCATGCTGGAGATCATCGAAGAGCAGATGATTAACAAAGAGATCTCCTATTCCAAACTGACCGGCTCGACCCTCAAAAGAGAAGAGCAGATAGAGAAGTTTAATACCGGCGTGACGGAAGTCTTTCTGATAAGTCTCAAAGCAGGCGGAGTAGGACTGAACCTGACCAAGGCGGATGTCGTCATCCATTATGACCCCTGGTGGAACCCTGCGGCACAAGACCAGGCCACGGACAGGGCGTATCGCATAGGACAGGATAAGCCGGTCTTTGTCTATAAGCTCATCATAGAGAACAGTGTGGAAGAGAAGATCGTTAAGATGCAAGAAGAGAAGAGGGCCTTGGCCGAAGCGATCTATGAAGGAAAAGAGCAGGGCTTTTCCACGATGGAAGAGAAAGAGCTGCTCGAGCTTTTCAAGTAAGGACTCTGTCAAAAATGTATGAGGCTTGATAGCCATACGACAACAGCAGGCCAAAAATTGTTAATTTCGTTATAATCAAATATCAAACCTACTATCTATGAGTGAAGGGGGTAAGGGAGTGGAGGAGTTTAGCAGCGTAATACTGACAGCCGGTGGATTAGGCCTCTTTTTACTCGGCATGGTCATCATGACCGAAAGCTTGAAAAAGCTGGCAGGCAACCGTATCCGTTCTGCTCTCTTCTCTTTCACCAGAACACCTGCGACAGGGGCTTTGACGGGAGCGATAACCACTGCCATTGTGCAATCATCCAGTGCCACGACAGTAGCCGCTGTCGGCTTTGTGGGTGCGGGTCTGATGACATTTAGCAATGCGCTGGGTATTGTCTTTGGAGCCAATATCGGAACTACTGTCACAGGCTGGATGGTAGTCGTTTTAGGCTTTAAACTCTCTGTCGGTACGCTTGCACTTCCTATGATTTTACTCGGTACGCTGATGCGTCTCTTTGCCAAAGACAGGTGGGCAAATACAGGCTTTGCCATTGCCGGTTTCGGATTGATCTTTGTGGGGATATCTACCTTGCAGGATGCCATGGTCGGCATACGCGATATGATTGATTTTTCTCAACTCCCTGCCAACAATCTTCTAGGGCAGTTGCAATTGCTGTTATTGGGACTGGTGTTCACCGTTTTGACCCAATCTTCCAGCGCCGGAGTCGCTTTGACGCTCACGGCTCTCTTCACAGGTCTGATTCAGTTTAATCAGGCCGCCGCCTTGGTGATCGGTATGGATGTGGGAACGACCTCTACTTCGTTGATTGCTACCATAGGGAGTACGGTAGGCGCAAAACGCACCGGATATTCCCATGTGATCTATAATCTTTTTACCGCTGTGATGGCACTGCTTCTCATTGCACCCTATATCCAGGCTTTGGAATGGATGTCAGCAAGTATTTTGGAAGAAAACGCTGAGATTGCTTTGGTAGGCTTTCATACCCTTTTCAATACTTTGGGAGTCATCTTGATCCTGCCCTTTACCCAGCCTTTTTCACGGCTGATCAAGAGAGTGATCCCGAAAAACAGCATTGAACACACACAGAGACTGGAACCACAGCTTCTGCAGACACCCGAACTGGCTTTGAGGGCAGTCCAGAATACGCTTATTGATTTGAGCAAGGTCTTGCTGAGTGAACTGCATCTCTTAATGAGGACAGAGCCTCCTCAACACTTTTATTCAAACCTGCAGCAATTGCAAGAAGAGCTTGACCAGACCCAGGTCTATCTGGACCGCATCCATTTAACACACTCTCTGGGCCATCTCTGGAAACGGTTGGTCTACATGATTCACACGCTTGACCATCTTCAACGTCTTCATGAACGCTGTGAAGAGGAGAGTGACAGGGCGGAAGCATCGAAACACTTCCCCGTTTTAAGCAGGTTCAGCCAAAGATTGGAACAGGATGTTGAGTCACTGCAAAACTATATCCAAAAATGCCAATGGGATCAGTCCCTTAAATGTACCCGTCAGCTCTATCACTTCATTCGTCAAGATGCAGAGACTTACCGCCATAAAATGGTACAGAAGATGGGAAAAGGGGAACTGAATGCCGATCAATGCTGGGATTCTCTTGAAGCTATCCGCTGGATGGAACGCGTTAGCAAACATCTATACCGCATCAGTTATTATTTAGAGAAAATGCTGCTGAGCTCAGGAAAGTAGAAAAAGCCCTATCCCCGCTGAACAATACAGGTTTGACAACCTCGCCTGTAGCTTTTTCTTTGTGCGAGGTGCTTTGGTATATATTTATATCATAACGGTTTAAATCTCTATTGAACCGCTTTTTCGAAGAATCACACACTCAAGTCCAAGTTTTTCCACCTCTTCTTTAAACATCATCTCATCAGCCGGGTTATATTTATTCGTAAAGAAAGCGGGAACGTTATAGTGGCAAGGAATCACAAGTTTTGGTTGCATTATTTTTACCGCCTGTAAGGCCTCGACTTCATCCATGGTGTTATGAATGGCCTTTCCGCCAATAGGTATCATCAATACATCAGGTTTATAAATCTTTTGCCACTCTTTTTCTTGCAAAAGCGTATCGCCAAGATTAACGATTCTTTTTCCATCCAGTTCAATGTCAAAGCCGATTGATCCCCATCCTATCCTTTCTTTCGGCCCCGGCTTTACCGTTTTGGAAAAAGGTCCCAGCTTGAGAATAAGTTCACCATGCCTTGTTTTGATTCCGGTAACAGAGATACCGTCAACCTCAATGGTCTCATCGACTGCAAGGGTATGATAATTTTTAACTTCTGTTGTAAAGACCAGACCCTTATCTCGCGGACCAAGCATCAGGTTTTTTCCATTTATGTTTCTCACCATTGTTTCATTAAAGATAATAGGCGCATTCGAGATTTCTGCAACCCTATCTGTATGCCAATGATGGTCAGGGTCGCCATGGGTGACAAAAATATGGGTGATATCTTTCCATTTAGACTTTGGGATTAAGGTCGTGAATCTAAAAAAATAAAAAAAGAGTGCACCCGGATCGATAGCTACTTTTTTGTCGCCAGATTCTATCAGGAAAGCGTTGTAGAGATAGTGTGTGATTTTCATATTATTATCTTTTCAATGCGTATAACGACCAAACCGTGCGGTACAAACGAAGCGAAACTGTAGTTTGCACCCGGACGAGCGCCTTGTACTGTATATTTAACTTGACGGTTCCCATAGCTCAATCGGGTTGCCTTCCGGGTCATGAAGCCTGGCAAACCTGCCATTGGGAAACACTTGCTCATCCAAGAGAACCTCGATACCTTCGTTACGGAGTTCCTCGACCATCTTGTTTAGATCCCTTACCCGAAAATTAATCATCCAGCTTTGTGAGGCTTTTCCGAAGTACTCGGTATCGCTTTCAAAGGGTGCAAAAACCGTCGGGCCTGCTTCTTGCATCCAGGGAAGCTGATCATAGCCTGAAGGCATTTGGGATACTCCCAAGTGTTTTTCATACCATTTCGAAAGTTCAAATGGATTGTTTGCGCGAAAGAAGATACCGCCTATCCCAGTGACTTTTTCCATTCACTCCTCCTGTTTTCTAATTAGGTTATTTAAATATCTTTCTTCTCCTTGGCGTCGCCAATCATCTTTTGTCGTATAACGCTGCATTATACGGTACTCCGATTAGATGATTGAACGAGCGACCGGAACCCGCCATACACCATCCGTTTAGCATCAAAGATCGGCCTCGATGTATTAGTCAGTGAATTGATCAAATCCGTCATCCTTGGGTCGGCTACGACTCTTTTATTTGCAAGATCGCGTGCCTCACGAGATTCGAATACGACCCACCCAAAGATGACGACTTCATCCTCTTTTGTGTTTGCGACATCGGTGAAAGATTGGGTGCCCTCCAAATTTGAATCGTCACCAACATATTCTGAGTAGTCGAGTGCACCATGTTCCTTCCAAATCTCTGCAACCTTTTCAACAACTTCTCTATACGTCTTTAGCTGGTCGCGCGGAACAGGGAGAACGAACCCGTCGATATAGTGTGCCACGGTATCCTCCAATCCTTTTACTGAAGTTGGTGTTCAAGCCGTATAACGCTTTGTACATCCGCATATTATACAGACAAGACTTAAGTGTTCACTTATTTTAACATAGTTTGTGATCTGAAACCTCGCTTGTTTTTAAAACTGCCTTGATAAGGGAACCCTTTGCGGTATTGCCCCGAAGAGATGAGCCTGATATAGTCGCTGGGAGACTCTCTTTCTGATGGCATTGAATTTATGGCATAATAAAACAATTTAAAAAAAGGTGCCTTTTATGCCCGAAATATGGATTTCCTTCACCGGAATCATCATACTCTTTCTTTTTTGGCGTCAGCTTCTTGTACTGAAGATGAGCGGGAAGATCAATTATGCTCCTCTGGTCCTGATCATCGGTCTTATCTCTTCGATCTCGCTCTTTGTGTTCTCTTCGCCCGGAGGTGAACTCAAAAGCGATATCCAGTACGCATTGATGCCCCTGCTGATCTCACTGATCTTTTATATGGTGATGTACCTGATGTATCAGCTCAGGATCAACAGCGCCAAGGCTGAAAAAGAGGAGCATGAGAAGCTTCTGGCCATACTGATAGCGAACATAAAAGAGTATTTCGTCCTTCTGGACGACAAATTGAGTGCCATAGAGAGCACGGACGAGAAGACCCTGGAAGCCGTTCAGATGGCTTTGAAGAACGAGATGTCGGTATTCACAAGGCTCTCTTCCCAGCAGGAGATGCTTGCACAAAAACTTGAACAGATGTATACTCAAGAGGAGAGCGCGCTTATGCATATACAGAAGTTCCTGGAAAAGGATATGGTCGATCTGGATACGGTCGTGCACAGGCATATCGATATACTGCGTATCGCGGAGCGGGACCATTTCAACAAGCTGCAAAACATATTAACTAATATGATTAAGGAAAACGCAGCCTCCAAGGTAAACGAGGCGATAGCGTCTCTGCAAGAGAGGATCGAAAAGATGGAAGAGGGCTTTGAAAAAGCCGCCTCCTTGGCCTTTGCAGAAGTCAAAGCGCAGCTTCTTTCGACGCTTGAGAGCATGTCGCTTGACCTCAATGATGCCAAACAGCTGAGCGAGACGCTGAGTCTTTCGACGCAGGAGTACGAGATGAAGCTGCAGGAGCTGCATAAACAGGCGAGTCTGCTTTTGCAAAAGTCCGACACTATCCATGAGAGCATGGAGGATACCTTTGAACAGTCACAGAAGATCCGTCCGGTCTACGCCTCGCTGAACGAGCTAGTCTCGCGTCTGATGGATATCTATACGGAGTATAAACATGCCAAGAAAGAGCTTCATATCCTGGCCTCGGAACTGGGCAATGCGGAAGAGCGCCATTTTGAGATTATGGACAAGAAGATCGACGACCTTGGAGAAGACATCCATAAGAAGATCGAAGCCTCCCTGCTCGAGCTTAAAGAACATTATCACATCGCCGACAGGGATGTGACGAGCACCGTAAAGACCCTGGCCGCTAAGGCGCAGATGAAAAAAAGCTATGTTGAAGAGTAGATGATAAAAGCGCTTCTTCTTTTTAGCTTTCTTTTCTTCTGTCTCGCTCATGCGGACGAACTTGTCAAGCGCACTCAGGTGATGATGGGATACCTCATAAAGAACATGCCAAAGGGCATATTATGTTGAGTAAAATAGCATCGATGAAAGCCATCATCTTCTATCTTATGACTGTTTGTTTGACAAGTTCGGTTTTAGAGGCTGAGGAACTTGTCAAGCGTACTCAGGTGATGATGGGAACGTATATCACTATAAGTCTGGAAAAAGAGGAGATCAAGCATTCCAAAGCTCTCTTCGAACGTTTAAAAAGAGTCGAGATGGCACTCTCCTCTTATGACGAGAGTGCCGAGATATACAGACTCAACCATGAGCATGAGGCGGAGATCTCTACAGACACCTACGAGGCGCTCTCCTTGTCACAGTCTTACTATAAAGCGACAAAGGGATATTTTGACATCACGATAGGCTCGATCACCAAGGGACTGTTTCATTTCGGCGAGGAGGAACGTGTCCCCAGTAAAAAAGAGCTTTCAGAGGCAAAGGTAGACTTTCACGGTCTGCACTTCACCAAGAAGAGGGCGTGGATAGACGAGGGCGTAAAGATCGATCTTGGCGGAATGGGAAAGGGCTTCGGCGTGGACAAGGGGGTAAAGCTTTTAAAAGAGCGGGGGGTATCGCGGGGCGTGGTCGCCCTAAGCGGTGACATCTTCTGTCTTCATGCGTGTGAGATGAGCATACAAGACCCTTTTTCCTCCGGTACCTTGGCAAGTTTCAAAATGGCTCAAAAAAACACGGCCATCTCGACAAGCGGAAACTACAGAAGGTATGTACAAAGCGCACAATACAACCATCTTATCAACCCGAAGACAAGAAGCTCCCAAAAGACCTTCGCCTCCATAAGCCTGATCTCCGATCTCTACTCCAACAGCGACTTGGACGCTTATGCGACGGCGGCTTCTGTCATGCCAAAAGGAGAAGCCTTCACTTTTTTAAACGCTTTGAGAAGAGTGGGGTATCTGGCAGTGACCAATGACAAGAAGATGCATATGAACGAAGGATTCAAGAGCCTGACAAAAGGGCTTGAAATAACAGAACTAGAAGGTTCTACAAGCATGAAGCCTTTAATATTTTTGCCTTAGAGACTATACACTTAGGCGCTTGAGATCCTTTTGTTGTACACGAGTTTAATCTTCTTGTTTTCCAGTAAATGCATGTTTTATTGTGTAGCTTGTTGTTTCAGTATATATTTGAACACAAAATGTATTTAAATACGTAGTTAATTAAGCCTTGCTTGTATAGAATGTGCACCAATAAATAGTTATAACTAATAGGAGTTTTACTTTGGGAGCGATAAGAACAGAAGTAAAAGAAGGAATTCTAACTGAATATCCTGAACAACAAAATTTTCTCATTCCTTTCCTAAATGGATTTTATGTTACTTGGGGAAGAAAACGGAAAGAGTACAACACTGAAGTATTCGAATATTTTTTGTCACCAGAAGATCACTTTAAAGAATCTTATGGACTTGAAAATGAAATTCTTTTAGTCTATGCTCCTTATGATCGAATGGAGCCTCGAACCATTCAGGCAGTTGAACAGATAATGTCAACTTCACCAGCAAAAGGGCGTGTAGAAACACTTAGTTATTTTTTGGTAACAGATTGCCCTGATGTAAGTATTTGGTTAGAAAGCTATATAGCTTCTAGACAAGAATCAAGGATAATTGTTCCATTTTATAAAAACAATCTGATTGATGCAAAGAAAAAGTCTGATGCCTGGTTTGTGAGAAACTCTCTTAACAAATATTACTTCGGAAGGGACTTGTTCAACTATTCACTTCCTTTAATAGATGATGCTTATTTCTTTGGCAGACAGTCTTTATTGATGGAATATTTTGATGCAGTTAAGAGAAGGGAGAATAAGGCCATATTCGGACTACGGAAGACAGGTAAAACTTCTTTTCTTTATAAGCTTAAAAGATTGTGTGAAAGTGAAAATATTGCCAAGGTGTATTATTTTGATTGTAAAGTACCGCACATTAGAAAATCTAAATGGTATGAATTAATACATGATATAGCCAAAGAAATTTGTGAAACAAATGGCATTGAATTTACCGGTGAGTATACTGATATATCCGCATCTAGAGATTTTGAAAACCTAATCAAACAGACCGACTCAAGAAACATTAATATTTTAGTGTTACTTGATGAAATAGAGTATGTTTCCTTCGTATCACCAAAAGACCTTCACTGGAAAGATGACTATATTGAATTCTGGCAGACTATGTGGTCATGTCAAAGTAGATATAAATCTATATCATTCGTCCTTGCTGGTGTAAACCCTAGTGTTGTCGAAAAAAATTTAGTGAATAATATACAAAACCCTTTATTTGGCATAGTGTCTCATAGGTATCTAACAGGATTAACTCTTGATGAAGTGAAAACTATGCTCAGAAAACTTGGTAAGCGCATGGGTATTCGATTTGACTATGAGGCTTGTGAACAAATATTTAAATGGTATGGTGGTCACCCTTTATTAACTAGGCAAGCATGCAGTTGCTTAAATACTTTTCTGTCAAGCATTCAGGCTAAGCCAATTGAAATAACCAATTCTGTATTCAAGGAGAATAAAGAGAGTATAGATAGAGAATTGGTTTTTTACAGTGATCATGCGGTATCAGAAATAAGACAATTTTATTCAGATGAATACTATCTGTTTGAATTACTTTCTATAGGCCAAGAACTTGAATTCAAAGAGTTTTCAAGAGAGTCGTCAGAAATTAAGCACCTTTTAGGTTATCAATTAATTCGAATTAGTGATCATGGTTACGAAATCAATATCCCAGTTATCGCAGAACGTGTGGCACTTGAATCAAAACGCAATGAGGGTCGGGAGTTACTTTATCCTATAGTGAAAGATCCTGATAGGGAAAATTGGTTAAAACGACGAATTGAGGAACTATGTTCAGAGTTTAGACAGCTAGAAAGGCTAATAAAAAAATCAAATCAACAATTGCTTTTTGGAGCAAACTCTTTTCCAGAAGCAGATCAATTGTATAAAGTAGCTGTAGCTTTGGATGAAAGTTCATTTTCATTTTTTATGAATGCTCTAAATCGATCTTTTGTAGAGTCTATAGATATTTATGGCAAGAGTATTGGAAAAAACCAATATTATTGGAACGAAATTAAAAGTGATTATACGCAGCTCTGGGCCGCTCTTGATAGAATAAAAGTCTATAGAAATGAACGTGATCATTTACATTTAAATAACACAAACTCGGAAAAACTGAGAAACTATCTTGCAGAGGATTTTGAAAGAAAAAGCTTTTCATCAATTAAAGCACCTTTTTTCGTTCTCCAACAACGAGTACTAGATCGTTTGCTCTTAGCTATTCTAAGAGAAATTGATCAGTTTAACTAGCGAAATGATGTTATAACGAATCAAAGAAGACCAATTGAAAAACTGGCAATCAGCTTTTTGATTGCTCACTTTAAAGCTTAATCCTCTGCACCTTTATAAAAAAGAGCCTGAAAAAGAACAAAAAGATGCACTCCGTAACGCAAAAGTAAATAAACCTTTATAAACAACAACTACTTTTTTAAGAGCATGCTTGTTTTGCTTAGAATCACTATACTTCCGTAATTAAATAATCAAAAGGAAACCTTTTATGTATACAGTACGGATGGAACAAGAGTGCGGATGTTTTAAAAAAAGCGAATACAGCAATAACAATACCTTTCAAACGCAGCAGGAAGCCTATCAATATTCAAATATCGTAGCTGAACTTATGAATGAAGAGTTCTGCGGTAGACATACTTTCTATTCCGAACCCGGAGAAGGGGATACCTTCGTCATTCGAGTCGCGATCAATGCTACTTTCGTCTCCGGTTGCAGTACGGGTGTCAGTTGTGATGTCGGTTGTGGCTCTACTGATGACTGGACGCTTGAATCTACCGACACTGCTAACAGTGAGAGCTGCGGTACCGGCTGCGGCTGCGCCTAAACTGAACACGATATGCTGACGAATGAAGTAACAAAAGAGAATCTAAACAGATTAGTCATTGGTTTTTATGCAAAAGTACTCAAGGACGACCTGATAGGGCCCATTTTTATAGATGTACTGGGTAATGATCTCAAAAGTGAGAAATGGAAGGCACATATAAAGCTTTTGACCAATTTCTGGGCGGCTATCGCCTTGGGGGACTCCGCTTATAACAGCAGTCCCTTTGCTCCTCATGTCGCGTTTGCAAAGAGCTTGAGTATCAAAGCGTTTGAGCAGTGGCTAAAGCTCTTTTTTGAAACGCTTAACAGCATTTATGAGCCGGAACTGGCTCAACAGTTTCTTGCAAGAAGCAAGAATATCGCGCACAACTTCATACGCAACCTGAGTCTTGCTTAGGAAAAGTCCTTGGCATACTTCCGCTCATAATTATAAAGGTCTTTTATGCAATACTATATTTTTGATGAGGTGTCCCCTAACAGTGAGGCGCCCTTTCTGGACCTTCCGGATGAGATAGACCTGATAGAGTCGATTATGGGAAAGAGACCGAATTTCGATGAACTGCCCATTAAGATAGAAGCCGAGATCGATGAAGACGAAGAGGTGGTCTACACCGATATCATCAATCCGGGCGTGCCTCTGTTCTCGCAGAAGATGAAGTCGGCACTGGATGAATGCGGTGTGGCTAATATCGATTATTATCCGGTGCTTATCGTAGACGCAGACAGCAAAGAGGTCCTGGACGAGTATTGGTTAGGCATAGTAAGGGATATCATAGCTTGCATCGACCTTGATAACAGTAGGTTCGGGGAAAACAAGATGGGAAAAACCGTCATTACACGATTTGCGATAGATCATACCAAGACGGCCGGGTTGGACCTGTTTAGATTTCATAATATCCCGGGCTTGATCATCATCAATGAAGTCTTGAAAGAGAAGCTGTCCAAAACAGAGTTCAAGGGCGTCAGTTTTAAACCTACCAAGGAGTACAAAAGAAAAGTCTGAAAATAGATCCCTGTGAGTAAACCCCCACTCTCAAAGCAAAAAGAGTACTGTTCGCGACAAACTCTAAGCCCTCGAGCCTCTGTAAAAAACAGCCTGAAAAAGAACAAGCAGAAGCAGTCCCATCAGGAACTCGAAACTCCAAAATGCCAGGACCTTCGTCCAGGCGAAGATCTCGTACCCGTAGATGATCCCCAGAGGCGAGAAGATATCTACCATCGCCGTGATAAACAGAGCCGAGATAAGCAGGAACTTCTTCTTTTGCGAGATGACATCGGTAAAGAGCAGGAAGTGTGCATAAACGAATATCGTCGTCGAGATGGCAAGGAAGTGCGGAACAGCCGTCTCAAGCAGACCCTCCAGACTTTTGGGCAGGATGAAGTTCTTTTCATCTCCGGCAAAGTAGAGATAGACCTGGGAGGGGAGCAGGCCGAACTTCTCTATAAAGAGCCAGATACCGCTGAGTAGCTGAAGGCCTATAAGGGCCAGGGCAAAGAAGAGAAGGATGGCGAAAAGCTTCGGCGAGATCACGACTTTTTAAACCCGACCCGGATAAGGATAATACCCAAGGCATAAAGCCCCGCAAGATGCCATAAAAGCGTCGAAAGTACAAAGCCGTAGACAAATACATCATGCAAGAAGTATGTGCCTGTAAGCGATAAGAAGGAGATCAGAAGAGAGACCATAGCAATCAGGATGATAAGCTTCTTGTGAACATGCCCCAGTCTGATGCGCAGGACGATGGCCATCGTCGTAAACAGGGCCAGTATGGCCAGAAAAAGAGAGACATGAAGATGTTCAAGCAGGCTCAGCAGGCTAAGGGGTTCTATGAACTCGTCGGGATTTCCTTTCAGCGTGGAGAGGACCTCTTGCGTGCTGCTGCCGAAAAAGTGGGAGAGGTAAAAAAGATCCCCTATGAAGTACAAAAACATCATCAGGGCATAGAAGCCAAGAAGAAGCCTGAAGTCGGGGTTGGAATGTATATCCTTGGAGACGAGAAACTTCATGATCGGCTTTTGAGGACGATCTCATAGAGGGCAAGCGCGATGCGTGAAGCATCCGTCGCCGAGCGCGCAGAGAACGTCGCCCCTGTGATGTTCGGTATCTTTTTACCGAGTTTCAGTGTCTCATCGAGCTTCAGGTCTTTGAATCTCTCTACCCAGATTTTAGAGGGGATGTATTCAGGCGGTTCGTTAAAGGCGATGATCTCTATACCCTTGAGTGTTCCCTCGGGCGTGATGATAGAGAGGATGGCATTGTTTTTTGTCCTGACTTTTTGAACAACCAGAACGCCGTATCCCAAAAGTCTGTCATCCTGTGTCACTTTGAAGGTTTTGTAGATCTTGGTCGTCAGCTTGACCTTGGCGCGTTTTTGAACTTCTTTTGCTTGAGCCTTTGAGATAAGAATACTCTTTTTTTCGATCGTGATATCATCATTGAAGTTCATCTTCAAGGCATCAAAAGGTGATAGCAGGAGTTGTGCATGAACAGATGCGATGAGGAGTAGGAGAAGGGATAGTTTTTTCATAGTATGAACTTTTTTACGAATTGTAATCAGGTAAGCCTTACAATAAAGTAAGGCTGTTTAGGCGTTCTAAAAAATAAAACCTAGACCGAAGCTTAGCGTGTCGAAATCCTCTTTAGCCGCGTCGTCAAAGTCTTTCATCGCATAATCGACTTTTAGAACGACCTGCTCATGCGGGAAGAAGTTAAGACCGACGGTAGTCACCGTCTCTCCGGCTTGCGGATCAGCTGCGTTTGCCAGTTGTTCCTTCTTGTCGTAGGTGTCGTACTGGACAAAGAGAGGCAGTTTATACTCCGAGTTCATCGTATGCAGAACATCATATTCGGCATTTACATAATATCCTGAAGATTTATCAAGCGCATTTGGATAGACATTGTTGTCGTTTAGACCGTCTACATTCGTTTCGGCATACAGACCTTTTAGCTTTGCGCCGGAGTTCTCATACACGGCGTGCAGTTCATAGGTAAAGGCAGTCGAACCGCTTGCTGCCCCTTGTCCTGCTGCACCGTAATACATAGAACCCCCGACCAGAAGACCTTCTACACCCGTATAGTCTAAACGACCGACACCGGCTACGCGGTTCATCGTTCCATTCTTGTTCGAACCGATACGGCCGTCTCTTGTCGTTGTTGTATCTGGCTCTTCAGCCGTGTAATCAATAGCATTGACGATACCAAGGTTGTAGTTCAAGCCGGTCTCGCCGATCTTACCGTAGGCCATCACACCGTTCTCATGCCATGTAGAAGGGATGATCTGTCTTTCTGTTTCCGGGCGCTGGATAGTGTTGAACAGGGTCGGTTCGTGACGCAGGTTTGTCAAGCCCATAGGGACAAGAAGGTGACCGACTTGCACATTAAGCGCTTCGTTGATCAAGAAGTCCAGATACATGAACTCGACGACTACTTTTCCTCCAGCGGCCGTGTTCCCGTGTTCTACCTCCAACTCGACATTCAGTATGATGTTCTCATTGAATCTATAACCGATATACGGGACAAAACGATAGACGTCTGCAAAGTTGTCCGCATTGTCCGGTGCGGCATAAAACATCTCGCCGTACCCACCGATAGAGAGCGGTGATTTTGAGTAGTAGACTTTTGAAGCAGCGGCTCCCATGAAGTTTTGCGACTTGCCTGTATCTACAACATTAAAGTTGAAACCTGTTTTCAGGTCGGAAGTCTCATCGATAAGGATATCCGTCTTCTCCGCTATTTCGCTGTTTTTCTCTTCAACAGCATTTAAACGCTCCGTCAGAGCCTTGAGCTGCGCCTTGAGCGCATCCGTCTGAGTATCTGCAAAAAGAGTTGTACTGATGGCAGAAGCCACGGCTAATGATATTACTGTCTTTTTCATTATATAATCTCCCAGTTACGACTGATAATTATTATCAGTATTTTTTAAATTTGAAGAATATTACTGATATTCATTATCAATGTCAAGAGTAATGGTAACGAATATCAAAAAATGAAGGGAATTTTGTTTAATTTGTGAGGAGGTGTGTAGAAACAGGACAATATTTATCCTGTTTAAATTAATCTTAAAACAGAGCCATAAAAAGCATGGAGGGATAAAGTATAAGCCCCATAGTCAGAAGGAGAGGGTGCAGGGGCTGAGAGAGCATCATCTTAAGCTCCTCGCTCAGCGCGTTCAGGATGAAATGTTTATGGATGAGCAATACCTTGAAGACGATGTCGATACTTTTGATGATCAGGATCGCGAGTATCCAGGTATTGTAATGGGTCAGATAAAAGAGATAGATACCGAGTATATAAGAGGGGTGCATACAATAAAGCAGATAAGGACTTTTTTTGTAGTAAGCATAGATCTTCTCTATCATGGCCAGAAGCGTCGGCGACTTTTGCCAGAAGAGCTCAAAGAACTCGGTGAGGATAAACAGGATGAAGAGTAGAAGTTCAAAAGACATATGAAATCATAGTATAATTTCGATTAAGATTACTAAGGAAAGCGATGTCACTATTTTATACGGATGAAGAGGGGGCGAGAGTTTGTGTACACGACTTTTTCCCCGAGGAGAATATTTATGAAGAAAAACATATACTTCTTTATACTTTTATAAAGTTTGAGGGTGATGACGAAGAGCTGTTAACCATCGAGCAAAAGCTTCTTAAGCAGAGTGAGAAGCTAAAGCTCGATTATGTGGGCTGGAGACTTTTGGAGGGATGGCTTGAGTTCTATTTTTACGCAGAAGAGGCCAGGGGCTTCGAAAACGCTGTCAATGAAGCCTTGAAGCCGGAGTACCGGTTTGAAACAGGAAACCGCAGAGATAAAAGGTATGAGACCTATTATAAGATGTTGATGCCAAACGCCCAGGAGTACCATACTATTCAAAGCGAGGCGATTATCTCCGAATTGGAGGAGTCCGGCGATGAGCTTGAGGCAGAACACCGTATAGAGCACCACGCACTGTTTATGACGGGGTCGCAAAGAAAACGTTTTATTGACGCAATACTGGATGAAGGCTTCGGCTTTTTACAGGAGTTTATCGACGAAAAGGCTGAGGATGATTTTGTCTACGGTGTCGTGTTCACAAAGCTATCGGCTATCAGCCTGGAACTCTTGAACGAACAGACAAATACAATATTTCCGCTCATCAAGCTTGAACACGGGCGTTATGAAGGATGGGGAACGCAAGCCGTAGTAGAAGATGAAGAGCAATAGCGCTTACTTTCTAACCTCGATTAAAACCGTTTTCGATGATATAAACAGGCAGCTCTTTTATACGACGGAGTCGTCATAAGGATCGGGATGGATAACGATACTCCACTGTAAACTATCATCAAGTTTCGTAATTTCGTTTTCGATGATATCGCATACCTTATGGGCGTCATACAAAGAGGTCGACATGTCGAAAACAAGATGGACACTGACAAAGGCATCCCTCCCGGAACCTCGTGTTTGTAAAAAATGATAGCTTTCTATATCGCGGTTTTTGATTATGATCTTTTTGATATTGTCTACAATCTCATCAGGCAGGGCAGCATCCATCAGGATTAAAACCCCGTCTTTAATGAGGTAGTAAGCAGAGTAGATGATATAGACGGCTATCAATATCCCCAAGATTGAATCGATCATATACATCTGTGTAAAATGGATGACGATCAGGGAGATCAGGATAGCCGCGTTGGAGTAGAGATCGGTCTTGTAGTGCAGGGCATCCGAACGGATGACCAGTGAGTTCGTTTGAGTGGCAACGCGGTTTAAGAAGACTACTAAGGCCCCTGTAAGCACGATGGAGATCAGCATAACGATGATGGACTCTTGAAGGTATATGGTCTTATGCGTATGCAGAAGTTTTTCTATGGCCGTGTAGAGGATATAAAATCCCGAGAGGGTGATAACAAGGCCTTCGATAACGGAGGCAAGGGCTTCGACCTTGCCACGGCCGTAGTTAAACCTTACGTCGGGCGCTTTCTCGGCGTTATGCAGGGCGAAATAGTTGAAGACAGAGACGGCAAGATCCAAAAAAGAATCAATGGCAGAGGCGAGAACTGCGACAGAACCGCTCAAGATTCCGACAAAAAGTTTGATGACAACGAGCAGGGTGGCAGTCGTACTGGAAACAATAGTGGCTTTTTTTTCTAAACGCATATTTTCTCTTAGACTTTAGTTTGGAATTATTTTAGCAAAGAGAAGGTAGTATTAGAGATTAAATTTAAGGAAAGTTTGTGAATCTAGAAGAAATTCGTCAAGAACGTCTCAAATGGATGAGGTGGAAAAACATTTTACCCCTGCGTCAGGCACTTGATGAACTCGATGTTTTCGAGACAGAGTGTGAATTTACCGATACGGTCAGGATACGGAGCCGGGTACCCCTGCAGAAGGCTCAAAAAGAGAAGATAGAGGCAACGGCCAAGATGATGATGCCCTGGCGAAAAGGGCCCTTTGAACTTTTTGGCCTTTTTATCGATACGGAGTGGCAGAGTTATCTGAAATATAATCTTTTACAGCCCTATTTTGATCTCAAAGACAAACGCGTCGCGGACGTAGGCTGTAACAACGGTTATTATATGTTCAGGATGCTGAACCAGGAACCGGCCAAGCTTGTCGGTTTCGACCCTTCGGCCCTATATAAGACCCAGTTTGACTTTATCAACCACTTTGTCAAAAGTGATATAGAGTTTGAACTCCTGGGCGTTGAACACCTTCCCTTTTATGAACATAAGTTCGATACTGTTTTCTGTCTGGGCGTGCTTTATCACAGACCCGATCCTATAGGGACATTGAAGGCTTTGGCCAAAGGGATGGAAAAAGGGGCAGAACTCTTCTTGGATACTTTTATGATTGACGGGGATGCCGATATATGCCTGAGTCCGGAAAAGACATACTCAAAAATACCGAACATCTATTTTGTCCCAACCGTCAAAGCACTTAAAAACTGGTGCGGACGGGCAGGTTTTATCGATATCGAGGTATTAGAGGTCACGATCACGACAGAAGATGAACAACGCTCGACAGACTGGATAGAAGGGCAGAGCCTGGGAAGTTTTCTGGACCCCGAGGATTCGAGTAAGACGGTAGAGGGCTATCCCGCACCCAAGCGGGTATATATTAAAGCGACAAGGAAGTAAAAATGGCAGAAGAGGCCAACGTAGAGAGTTTAGAAGAAGAGAGTAATAATATAGATAAGGCAACGACTTTACAAACGCATGATTTGATCGACAACCGTTACAGCGGCGTCTTGGACGAGATCAAAGAGGGTTATGCCAAGGTCAGTCTGATGACAAATGAAGAGATGCGTGTCGATACTTACGGCCTGGTACACGGCGGGTTCATCTTTTGTGCGGGAGATTTCGCGGCAATGGCGGCCGTAAACGATCCCAATGTCGTACTTTCGGCTGCTGAGACAAGCTTTCTCTCCCCTGTACGTGTCGGCGATGTGGTGGTGTTTGAGGCGAGGGTCCGTCATAAGGACGGACGCAAACGCGAAGTTAATGTGACAGGGTCTGTTTTGGAGATAAAAGTCTTTGAAGGCACCTTTAAGACGGTAGTCCTGGAGAAACATGTCTTAAAACTTGACCTTATGAATGCAAGCAAGGAAAAGTAGAGCAGATTAGAGAAGGAAGCCGCAGCTCCCCCGATGCAGTTTTCAAAGAGCCCTTATCCAATAATCCGCATTGGCCTGTTCCGCTTTTATGGTCGTTGGCCCTCCGTGACCGGGGTAGACTTTTTTGTCATAAGGAATTGTCTTAAATCTTTGCAGACTCTTCTTCATATTTTCAGGCGAGGAGAACGGAAAGTCGCATCTTCCTATAGAGCGTTCAAAAATAAAATCTCCGCTGAACATGGCATCTTCTATCTCAATCGTTGAACAGCCCGGGCAGTGGCCGGGAAAGTGGCGAAACTTTATCTTTATGCCTTCGAGCTCGAACTCTGTATCGCCCTCGATCTCGATATCAGGATAAGACGGGGGGAGGTCCGGCATCATGGCTGAGCTTTGAAGTAAAAAAACGTCCTCTTTCGGAGTATATAAGGGGATGTTCAGCATCTCTTTCAGCTCTTGGTTTGACCAGACATGATCGAAATGGCCGTGAGTGTTTAAGATCGCGATGGGATTGGAGGCGTTTTTCATTACCCATTCAGTCGCACCGACGCCCGGGTCGATGATGATGTCTTTGCCGTCTATGGTGACGATGTAACAGTTCGTCTGATAAGGCCCCATGGCTTGTTTTTGAATTTTCATAAATGCTTAACTTTTTTAGAGAATTCTAACATAATCTATGTGGATCTTTTATTATCTGTGGAAGTCGGATTTTTGATTGAAATCCGAATCCTGCTCTATAACAAATAGGGGAGGGAAGAAGGCTCTGCATCATCGGCAGGGCTCTCCACCGTCTTGTTCTGCTCTCAATCAGCGTAGTACCTTATTTCGAGAACATTTCCATCGGGATCGTTAAAATAGGTCGAGCGTACTGCTTTGCCCTGCGCTCCGAAAACCTCCTCGCCGCCGGGCGTGAGTTTCACGCCGTAAGCCTCAAGTCCTTGTGCCATAGAGTCGTACTCTGTATGGGTCATGGAGAGGCATATATGGTTTAGGGGAAAGCCTCCGGCACCTTCACCGCCTCCCGTAAAGTTCTGAACGAGGTTCAGCAGCTTCTTGCGTTCCATTAGGTCAAAGATGGTTTTATCGTTAACGCGTACGCTAAGAAAGCGTGCCTTGCCCTCGAAATACTCTTTTTCTCGAACGGCCTCGAACCCCAGTGCATTGATGTAAAAATCCAGAGCGCGTTCGGTGTTCTCAACCCAGATTACGACATGATCAACGTACATGAATTCCTCCTTCTCTTGAGTAGATTTTGTTGTTTTGTATAACTGTAAAGCCTTAGCCCGATGGTTACCGTGAGCAATGCTGATCTGCTTGTCGGTTTTATCAAACAGTCGCAATCACCTATTGTAGTCTTAACTAGCTTACGGCTATATTTATGCGGACGTTGATGGTGAAGAGTCTCTATTTAACATAGAAAATGAATCTTCTGCTGTCTCTATAGGTTATGAAAAGGTGAGTGTTTTGATCTCTTCTGCATTAAGTTTCCCTCTTTTTTTGGGGAAAGGTAATAATGGGAAGGGCATAAGGCAGGTTGTGAACTGAAAATATTCTACACGGAAATAAAGTGCGGCTAACCTTGTCTATAGCATAATATGTTTATGGAATTTTTTAAAAACTTGGAAATGCTTTTAAGGATTAAGACGCCTTCTGATAAGTGTGAAGCCTTTAAAAGCTTTTATACACGCTACCAAGCCGGCATGATCGACTTTGATCAGGCCCATGAAGCTCTTGTCTTCACTGAACCCTCGTATTGCGGGTATTGTGAGCTTGTCTCTCCTGCCGTCGTCTTGAAGCGCAGAAAACTCTCTACGGACAGGGGTAAGGCGATATTTTTACACGCTATCGCGCATATAGAGTATTCGGCCATAGACCTGGCTCTGGACGCGGCCTATAGATTTAGGCGGCTGCCGAAAAAGTTTTATGATGACTGGCTCAGTGTTGCCCATGATGAAGTGCATCATTTTGAGATGCTCGAAGCGCTTTTACGCGAAGTCGATTCTTTTTACGGACAGCTTCCTGTCCATAATGCGCTCTTTGAAGCCTCTTATAAGACGCAGGCCCTGCACGAACGCATGGCAGTCGTACCGCGATACCTGGAAGCGAACGGTCTGGATGCAACGCCGATGATGATAGAGAAGATGCAGGGCTTTACAGATGATAAGAAGGCAGCAAGGATCGCAGATGTCCTCAAGGTCATCTTGGACGAGGAGTGCGATCATGTGCAAAAGGGGGACTACTGGTTCAAACATGCCTGTGATCTAAAAGCTCTTGACTACAGTGTCTACTTTGATATTATTGAAGAGCATTATCCGGGCAGCTTTCCGCGTAAAAAAGATCTGAATGTACAAGCCCGCAAAGAAGCAGGGTTCTCCTGCAGTGAGCTCAAACGGATGAATGATAGTGTTGAGTGTAGATAAAAGGTTTAAGCGTTTTCCAATTTTACAGGGCTGATTCGTGTGCCTTTTGGAATTTGGACTATCTTCTTTGTTTCAAAGTCGACTAATAAAAAAGTTTTTATGACACGGAGATCTCCATTAGGCAGGGCAGAGGCAAAGCCTAGGAACTCGGCTGCACTAAGATGCTTGACCCCAAGCTGGTAAGCCTGTTTTGAGCCGGAACTGTTGTAAAATAGGCTTTTTCCCTCTTTTTTTGCCAATGCAATAGACTCTATTAAAACTGACATTTGACTCTCGCTTTTAAAGTAAACTGCACAATCCCGTAACAGGGTCAATATAATATATAAATAAAATCTTAGAATTAATTTATTTGATGGTAGATTAATAAATAAAATTAGATATAATGATTTCACTTAAAGTTGATTTTAGGAACTAAATTGAGTAAATATTCACAGATTTCGGGTTATCTGATCTCTTTTTTAAAAGACGAAGTCGAGAAAACAGGCTTAAAGCGTGTTGTAATAGGTCTCAGCGGGGGTTTGGACTCGGCAGTTGTCGCCGTATTGGCTCATAAGGCTTTCGGGGAGAGTCTGCTTAGCGTAAAAATGCCTTCGCAGTTCTCTTCGCAGAGCTCCCTGGATGATGCGGATGAGCTCTGTGCAAAGTTTGGTATCAAGAGTGAGACCAGAGATATCTCGGCACTGCTGGATGCCTACGGTATTGAAGAGCTAAGCCCTCTGCGCATAGGCAATCTCTCGTCTCGTCTGCGCATGATAAACCTGTATGATATTTCAGCCAGAGAAGGTGCTCTTGTCCTGGGGACAAGCAACAAGAGCGAGTTGATGCTGGGATACGGGACTCTGTTCGGGGATCTGGCATCTGCACTGAATCCTATCGGGGATCTGTACAAAACAGAAGTATTTGAACTCGCCCGTTACCTGGGGGTACCTGAGAGTATTGTAAACAAAGCACCCTCGGCAGACCTATGGGAAGGGCAAAGTGACGAAAATGAGTTGGGTTATACATACGCCCAGCTTGACAGCGTGCTTAGACGTTATGTTGAGGAGCGTGCATCAGAAGCCGAGCTTTTAGCCGAAGGCTTTGATGAAAAGCTGGTTAAAATGGTCGTTAAACGGATTTATCAAAATCAGTTTAAACGGCGTATGCCTTTGATCGCCAAGCTTACAAGCCGTTCGATCAATCACGATTTTAACTATCCGCGTGATGTCGGTCTGTAAGAGGGATGATTATTGTGATAAATCTATCTGGGTGGATTTATAGAGTAATCGAAAATTTTGAAGGAAGGGATTAGATATGGCAAAAAAAATACCGTTTTATCGACCTCGTATCGATAATAAAGAGAAAGCACAGCTTGAAGAAGTTTTAACTCAAAAGACGTATAAGGTAGAAGAACTCGAAGATGCCTTTGTGAAATATACAGGCTCAGCATATGCCGTAGCGACCTCGGACGGGACTTCAGCCCTGCATTTAGCGATGTTGGCAATTAACCTGAAGCGCGGGGACAAGGTCTTATGTTCGGTTAATGCTTTTCCTTCAGTCCCTGAAGTTGTGCGTCATTTTGACGCCGAACCTATCTTTGTTGATGCGGAAGAAGAGAGTTATAGCATTAATCTGGATAGACTCGAGACTATTCTTTCCGATAACCAATCTAAAAAACTTAAGGCGGTCGTAGTCAGCCATATAGCAGGACACCCGATTGACCTGGAACGTCTGTATAATATTGCCAAGATCTACAATATACGTATTGTCGAAGATGCGAGTGAGGTCCTTGGCGGAAACTATAAGGGCAAAAAAATCGGTGCAACGGGTGCTGATATCACGACCTTTAGTTTTAATCCGCATCTAAAAGGAAATGTCTGTAACGGGGGGATGATGGTCACGGATGATGAAGAGCTTTTAGAACGTGCCCAGCTTTTACGTAATCATGCTATGGTGACGCCTGATGAAAGCCTCGCTTACGTATATGATGTTGTCGATATTGGCAGCAAGTACGATATGAGTGAACTGGATGCCGCTTATATTCTGGGACAGCTCGCCAAGCAAGATGCTGCTATTGCGCGCCAGCAGGAAATTGCCGCAAAATATACTCAAAGACTCAGCGGAGCTGCACACATCACACTTCCGGAAATGGTAGATGATCACACCTTTTCGCTTTATATTATCAAGGTGAAGAAAAACCGTGACTCATTCGCCCGTGAACTGCTGGATAAGGGCATCGAAACAGGTCTGCACTACATCCCTTTACATCTTTTGAGTTATTACAAGAGCAAGTACTCTCTTCGGGTTAATGACTTTCCTGTAGCTTTGCGTAACTTTCAGCAAGTACTCTCTATTCCTATCTATGCAGATATGAGTGATGCCGATGTGGATTATGTTTGTGATACCATCATCGATATTACGAAGCACTGGGTCTGATCACGCCACTTGAAGACCTATCTGATCTTTTGGGCCGAAAAGTATCTCTTCTCTCCCGGTATCTTCGAGAGAAGCCTTTCGGTTCTCTTGCTTCCCCTCTCCGCCATCTACTGCTGCGTCGTCTGGTTCAAATACAAAACAGCCCGGATAAAAGATTACAATATACCCGTAATCGGTGTCGGTAACTTGATCGTCGGCGGAAGCGGAAAAACACCCCTGAGCGTTGCCCTGGCCAGGCCTTATAAAAAGGCGGCTATAGTTCTGCGCGGATACGGACGCGAATCCCGTGGTCTTCATCTGGTCTCGGACGGTGAAAATATACTCTGTGACGTGAAGACGAGCGGTGATGAGGCCATGTTGTACGCGACGCTCTTGCCTCACGCTGTCGTTATCGTGGTAGAAGAGAGGTCGGTAGGTATAGAGCAGGAAAAATC
>CAXGZT010000006.1:0-29025 GCA_964014335.1 uncultured Campylobacterales bacterium
ATGCAAGCCTGTCCAAAGCTTTTAAAAGCCCTCAAAGATGCGAAGAACGACGGGAATATGGAATCCGTTGAAAAGTTCGCCCAAGTCTTGAAGAGCTGTTATGAGACTGAAAAGGTCCAGGCCTTTGGGCTGATCTCCGAACAGCTGCACCAGGCCGTAGAGAGCTTCGATATAGAGAACTGTCAGCTGCTGCTTGACAAGTTTAAAATTTAGAGATTTAGAGCTTAAGCTCAAAAAGCACGAAAAGGCATCTTTGCAAAAAGCTCCCGTTGTCATCGCTTACCATAAGGTAGAGATCATCTTTGACGCGCGTCATACCCTCAAAATTATCCAGCTTCCACCCCTTCGTGCTTTTTAACGACGCCAGGGTCTTTGTAGGACAGACTCCCCTATCGCACTTCATGATATTGAGTTTTTTGAGCGTGATCGTATGCCCCTTGAGCAGGTTAAAATCACGCTCGAGTAGAAGCAGATTATCATCCTTCATCAGTTCTATAGAAGTGATTTTTCCGCTGGCTTCAAAGCCCCATCTTTTATGCAGGCTGTAGAGGGTGTGTATGGCCTCATCCCCCTCTTTCAAAGGCACTTCCGGGGCCGTAATGATGCCGAACTCCGGATGCCTTGTCACTGCCTCTAGAGCCTTGTTTTTTTTGCGATAGTTCTTTATCTTTTGAAGTACGCCCGGAAGAGGATAGTTTTCGATTTTTCTTCCCTTAAGACTATACAGTGAGACCTTGGGGTGACGTTCGAACGAGATGATCAGGCCCTCCTGCGTGAAAGACATGCCTTCCGCGTCACTCTTCTTTTTCCCTAGAGGCTTGCCCTTTTTTGTTTTTAAGACCCTAGCCTCCTGAAGCCTCAGACTCTTTATTTTTTTATCCTCTATTTCCAGCTCCAGTCTGAAGAGATAGCCTTTGTCGCTTAGAGCAAAGAGCCCCTCTCTCTTATCGTAGGCGAGAGCGGATATTTCGGTAAACTTTATATCACCAATGGGTTTAAAACTCACCTCTTTGACATCCAGGATACGTATACCGCTGATATCCGAAGGGTCATAGGAGTTTGGGAAAAGGTCTGCCTCCTGTACCTGAGCCAGTACCGTGCAAGAGAGATAAAGAAGCATCAAAAAGGGTTTCATACTTATCCCCATAGCTTTTTTTGCAGCCTAGGGCTTTTATACATTAGAATCAAGCTCTTCCTCCGCGTTTTTGTTCCGCATATCTAAAGCCCCATTTTCTGACGAACGATCTCTTCATTATCCACATAACGTTCACAATATCTGCCGTCGAGTTCCAGACAGATCTTGTTCCAAAGCTTGGTGTGTCCGTCTCCGGGTGTTTTTTTCCCTAAGAGAAAGAGCATGGCATGAGCATACTCATGAGGAATGACCTCATCAACCATATAGTCACTGCTCTCTTTGAATCTTTTTTTATTCAGGTATATCCGGACCTCTCCCTCTTTATAGCCCGTCAGGCCATATAAGCGGCTGTGGAACTGATCCGAGACAATCAGGGGAATATCCGGCTCAAGACCGTATTTTTCTCGGATTAGAGAGAGTACACGAGACTCCCTCTCTTTTACTCGCTTTTGAATTGCCTCCGAAACGGGTTTGGTGTCAAACTGATGACTTTGATACCAATTATAGAGTATTAGGCTTAGGGAAAGCGCCACCAGAACGATAAAAAAGATCTCAAGATTTTTCGTAAACCTCATTCCCAGTCTTTATACTGATCGCTTTTATGCTTGTCTTTTTTATAGCGTCTGTTTTTATTGCTTTGTTCAAGCTTATTGGCACTGTGCAGGATATCGTCCGAAATCTCTTCTATACTCATATCACCCTTGGCCAAAGCCCTCATCTTCTTTACCAGGTTTTCCAGGTCAGTCAGTTCGCTTTTGTACAGAGGTATGGGATCTGTTCTATCAAGATATTTTGAATTGTTCTCAATACGCTTGATATACTGCTCTTTTGTCGGGGCTTCACTCTTGGAGAGGTAAGCGATAATGCTGTTGAAAAAACGCTCCAATAAACGGATATAGCGTAAGCGCTGTGCATTTTCTACTTTCTTTGCGGATGCCATATGTCTCTAATCTATTTTTTTGTATAATTTTAACGTAATTTCCCTATAGGACCCAATATGAAGAAAATTTTATTACTCATACTTTTATTTATCAATTCCCTGTTCGCAGAGGTTATCAACGAATACCCGAGTCAAGAGCTTGTCGATTCTCAGATTAAGATCATCGATATACGTACACAAAGCGAGTGGATAGAGACAGGGATTTTAGAGGGGGCACTGCCCATTACTTTTTTTGATGAGAGAGGAAATTATAATATTCCTGTTTTTATGAAAAAACTCCAAGAACAGATAAAACAGGGAGAGAAGTTTGCCCTTATCTGTCATGTCGGAAACCGAACCGCGATGCTAGCGGAGTTCCTGTCTAAAGAGTATCATATGCAGGTTGTCAATCTGGCAGGAGGGATGATGTACGCCCGGAGCAAGGGGATCAAAACAGTTCCTTTCCGAGTCAAATAGGTGAAGGTCAAACTCTCTACCCTCTTGCATATCATCTTTGTTATTTTAATAAGAGTCATCATCATCTTTTCCCTCATAGCATTGATGATTTACGGACTTTATATCCTGCTTGATCTTCTTTTGAACTGACTATCCGTCGAAAAAGATCCTATCCCTGCTTTCGCGTCTCTCTTCCTCATAGACTCAGACACCTTCATCTTTGAACACTTTTTTGCTCCTGATGCCCTCTTTAAGCTTCCAGCCTCTTCAATCCATCTGGAGACAAGAGAGTTCCGCATGTCATAAAATTATTATATAATTAAATTAAACATCAAAAAACTACTTAAGGATAGGAGAAGTATAATACAACATACTTAATAGAGGGAAATATGCAGAATAAAAACTTCTCGTCACTTCTTGAAAAGAATTCAGAGTATTATGAACTCGTTGACAGCATCCCTAACGGATATGCCCTTAACGAAATCATCCTGGATTACAAGCATGAGCCTGTCGATTATCTTTTACGAGAGGTCAACAGTGCCTATGAAGAGTTGACCGGCTTGAGACGTCAAGATATTATCGGAAAAAACATCTTGGATATTTTACCTCAAACGCCGATGGAGTGGATCCAACTTTGCGGGGATGTTGCGCTGAACCAGAAAGATATCTGCACTGAATACTATTCTCCACACCTGCAGCGCCACTATCATGTACGCATACAGAGCCGGAAAAAAGGTTTCTTTTTGACTGTCTTTAATGATATCACCTCATTAAAGATAGCTCATAACGAGGTTGAGAAACAAAAGGAGTCTTACGAAACTCTCTTTAACAGCGTCCGCGTCGGTCTGCTCCGTACCAGTATTGATGACGGAAGGATCATCAAAGCCAATCCTGTCTGTGCCGAGATATTCGGCTTTGATGACTTGAAAAGTTTTATGAGTACACCGGTTGTCGATCTCTACAAGGATCCAAATGACAGAGACCGGCACCGTGAACGGCTCCTCTCCAGCGGAAAACTGAATTATGCCGTTTTGAGTATGCATAAGGCTGATAAAAAGCCTCTAAGCATAGCCGTGCACTCAAGCTTGCATTATGAAAACGGTCATCCCGTTTGGATTGACTCAACGGTTCAAGATATTTCAAAACAACAGCGTGCTGAAAAACAGCTTGAGATAAATAGTATCGTTTTTGAGCATACGCTAGAAGCTGTTGTTATCAGCGATGAAAACCATAAGATAGTGACCGTCAACAAGGCCTTCACCGATATCACCGGCTATACAAGAAAAGAGATGATAGGCAAAGAGTTCAATCTTTTATGGTCTCAAGATAAGGATCAGGAAGATCAGTGCAAAGCCATCTTAAATGAACTCAACAATAGCGGCTCTTGGCAGGGCGAGATATATAAACGTCATAAAGAAGGGCACGCCTTTCCTGCTCATCTGAGCGTGATCAGGGGTGAAAAGTCTAGGGACCTTAAGCATTACGTCTCTATCTTTTATGATATAACCTACCGAAAACAGAGCGAAGAGAAGCTCTACCGACTTGCTCACTTTGACGCACTGACAGGCCTCTCAAACCGCCACGCTTTTATGGATCGTTTAAGAGAGAGTATAGAGAAGGCAAAGCTATTTGGCAACAGGTGTGCCGTCTTTTATATGGACCTGGACGGGTTTAAAACTATTAATGACACCCACGGTCATGACGCAGGTGACGAAGTCCTCATAACAACGGCCTCAAGACTTAAAAAACTTATTAGAAAATCAGATATGGTGGCGCGTATCGGAGGGGACGAGTTTACGCTTATTATTGAAGACTTCACGGATACGAAATCTTTGAACATACTGGCGCAAAAGATGATAGAGGCCGTCTCCAAAGAGATAAAGTTGCAAGAATCGGCCCTACAGATCACCACGAGTATAGGTATCAGTATTTATCCTGATGACGCTCTTGAGCTTGAGTCTGTACTCAGACATGCGGATAATGCTATGTACAGGGCCAAAGAACTTGGCAAAAACAATCTCCAGTTCTTCACTAAAGAGCTTAATATCGATTCGGTGAATCAGATGATATTCGAGATGGAGCTTCGCCATGCCATAGAAAAAGATGAGATACAAATCTTTTATCAACCCAGGGTCTCTTTGACAGACAAGAAGATTATCGGCTTTGAGGCTCTGCTTTCTTGGGAAAACGAGACCTATGGAAAAGTCTCTCCCGAGGTTTTCTTACCCGTTGCCATGCAGAGCGATCTGATTAATGATATCTGCTCGTGGCTTATTTCCACTGCCCTTTCCCAACTTGAAAAATGGCAAAACAGATACCATAAAGAGTTCAGTTTGAGTTTTGGCCTTCCCGACAAACTGCTCTCTTCAACACGATGTCTTCCTGAAATAGAAAAAGCACTTCGACTGCATCAGGTCAGACCCGAACTGCTTCATCTTCAAGTCAGGCAAAACGCGCTGATGCGGGAAAAATCCGTTCAACAACTCATATCCCTGCATAAACTCGGAGTAAAACTTATTATAGAGGAGTTTGGTTCGGGCATCTCATCACTTGCAGACTTGCATAAGGTTCCGATATCTGCCGTTAAAATCGATGAGCGCTTCACGCATAGCCAGGAGGAGCAGGATCAATTGATCCTGCACTCTCTCATACAACTTGCCCAAATCCTAAAAGCAGATCTCATCTCTTCAGGTATACAGGAGCATTCTGATCTGGAGTTCCTCAAAACCGCGGGCTGTGACCAAGGACAGGGTACAGCCCTCTATCCTGCCAAAAACTCGCAAGAGACCGGCCTGCTTTTAGCCGGAACTGTTTAGAGCTCTACTGCTCTATATCCACACCCTTGGCCTTGGCAATCTCGCTTAAAAGACCGCCCATTTTCTTCGCGGCTGAGACCATCTCATCTTCACTATGCTCTTGCAAGATCATACGTGCGATATCGGGAAGAACTTTGATATAGACCTCACGCGCATCTTCATAAGAGAGCTTTCCCTCTTCGATATTACCTGCTGTCGAGTGCAGAACCATTGCCAAACCAAGGAAAAGCTCCTGACTGTTCAGTTCGATCTCTTCATTATCCATATTAAATCCTTATAATAAGCCTTTGCACCTTGGTACTAAATTTGCTTAATTTTTTGTAATTATACTCAAAAAGGAATGTAGTTGAAACTAGTTGATTCATTGTCATTGAAACTCAAGCTCTATATTCTTTTATCCCTTATTATTTTTGGGCTACTCATCACCGGGGCCATCGGTTATTTTAATATGTACAAGATGAAAAAAAATCTTGATGCACTCTATTTCGGAAGCCTTATTCCCGTGACCGAACTTAACCAAATTAAAAACAGCTACAATAAAGATATAAACCTTGCCTTCCATCAACTCAAAGACGAACACATCACTCCCGCAGAAGCCGCCGAAAAGATCGACCTGAGCCGCCAGAAAGTTTTGTCGACCTGGGCCTCTTATCAGATGCATTTTAAGCGTGACTATGAGCTTAGCTATATCCGGTATGCCTCCGATGAACTTATGCGCTCAACACATTACCTCAAGCGCTTAAGTTCTGCTATACTCCGTCTTGACCTGGAGCATATATCAAAACTCTCTTCTCGGACCCTGTTTAAAAACATCAATCATATAGACAATATTATCAGCAATATTATCAACTATGAACATGAAATCGCACGATACGAGCGTAAAATGCTCATCTCTACCTATAATGAGACGCTTTACAAACTCGTCGCCATTTTAATCTTTATTATTGCATTGGCCGTTATCATTATCACCCCTATCTTCAAAAGTATTCAAAACAGTGAGCTCAGTCTAATCAACACCTCAAAAAGACTCCAAGCGGCAAATAAAAAACTTGAAACGGCTTCCATTACCGACGCCTTGACCGAGCTCTATAACCGCCGATACTTCAACTTAGTCTACAACCGTGAACTGACCCGGTGTATCAGAGAAAAAAAATCTCTTGCCTTTATGATGCTTGATATTGATTATTTCAAGGGATATAATGACCATTACGGCCACCTTAAAGGCGATATCACACTGAAAGAGGTATCAAAGGCGATGCAAGAGACCTTGAAACGCCCCGGTGATTATCTCTTTCGCTTGGGAGGAGAAGAGTTTGGTGTCCTTATCTCCGATATTAACGAAGAGAAGGCCTACCATATGGCCGAGAAGATACGGCATAATGTTCAAGCCTTGAATATAGAGCATAAACAGAGCAAGTCCAGTAAGTATGTGACAATCTCCATCGGGCTAGTCACTCTCATACCCAATCAGTTCAGTGAACCCGAACAAATTCTTCACAAAGCTGACGAGAACCTCTACAATGCCAAAGCAGAGGGTAGGAATAGAGTCGTCACGACTGAACTCATAGACAGACAGGATCAATCTCTTAGCGCATAATCTTTCAGAAAGGCTTCAGTTGTTTTGCCATCAAGGTAAAGGGAATGCCGTGAAAGATTTTTTCTTCCGAAACCTTTTCAAACCCCATTGCGGTGTAAAACCCTATGGCTTTGCCAAAGGCACCCACCGTCGAAACCCCTTCTCCCATATTTCCAAAAGCTCTATTGCATAAGGCTTTGGCAATACCTCGTCCCTCCTCTTTTACAAATAAGAAAGCGATATGACGGGGAGACTCTATTTCCAACACGCCTTTGATATCTCCGTTATCATAATAGAGGTAAAAAAGACTTTTACCCAAAAAACGCTTTTGCAAGGCGGAGAGTTCTAACTGCAAGCCTAAAGAGCTTTTTCCCTCTTCGCTATATGACTCCTGCATTTTGGAAGAAAAGAGATCCTTCATAAGCCGGCTAAGCACCGCTAACTCTTCATACTCAGCGAGTCGGATCATTTCTTAAACCTGAACCCCTCTTTGGTAAACAGCTCACGTAGTCTCTCTTTGCAATCGCCCTGAAACTCCATGAACTCCTCCTTGAAGCTTCCACCGCTGCCCAAAGACTTCTTTATCTTTTTCAATACACTGGCAGTATCCTCTTTTCTAAGATGAAAAGGTCCGATCAAGGTCACCGGCTTGCCGCGGCGTTTTTCAAACTTAAAGACCAAAAAATGTTTCTCCGGCGTCAAGACCTCTTTTTTTGACAAGGCCTTCTTGCCTTCTACAACATTCCACTCATCTTCAAAACCGCTAACTCCGATATCAAGATCTAATATTTTACCCTTGGCCATTCTCTTCCTCACCGATATATTCAAAACGTCTTATTTTTTTACCCTCGTACTCTATCTCTTCATTAAACATGGCAAGAGGTCTTACCCACACAGAGAAGTCTCCGTAAAGGGTTCTGTAGACGACCATCTCCTCTTCCGTCTCGCTGTGCCTCGCAAGGTTGATGACCTCGTACAAAGGACCCTTATAATGTCTGTATATGCCCTTTTTCAAAACTTGAACATCTTTTTCAGACCCTCTGTCGAAGAGGCAGGAGTAAAGTCGGTAGCGATCCCGCCTAAGGCATCCTGTTTTGAGCCAAGGAGCGAGCCGGCGTCCCCGAGGTTTCCGTCTATGCCGCTGGTCGAACCGCCGACCTTCTCCATAACTCCTGCTTTCAGCTCTTTCTCGAACTTTTCACCCGCCTCGGACGCGACGCTTTTCAGTCCGCCCGAGAGCTGTTTGTCCAGGTCCGTTTTGATAGTAATGGAAGGTTCTTGGATCTCTCCGTCCAGTGCAATATTGACATTGAACTTGGAGATACCGCTGAGAAGATCGTTCATCAACTTTTGCGAAGGCATCTGAAGTCTTACATCCTCTACATTGATATCGCTCCTCGCACTTATCACCCGATCGACGATCTCACCCTTGAACTTTGCGTTGGAAGAGATTTTCTCCATGCTCATTGCTTGCACCTGAACTTCTGCCGTCTTCACGCCTTTCGCATTCACATCAAAGCTGAGCTTATCCCTATCCCCCACTCTGTTATCTACTATATTGGCGCTGATATGCTCGTAAGCCTTGCCCTTTGCATCCGCAGTGAGCACCATCGGCTTGCCGTAAAGTTTTTGGTTGCTTGAGAACCCTTTTACATTGACATCAAGCCTGTCATCTTCAAAGAGGAGATTGACCTGAGCACTCTTAATCACTAGTTCGGGAGTAGTCGAAAGATTTGCATACTTGATCCACCTTCCCTCTCCTCTTGGCGGTGTCCTCTCTTGAGGCTCCTCGGCAGCCTTCTCATTCAGATACGGTTTTAGCATCTCATAATATGCAAGCGCTTTTTTCATATACGTACCGATCTCACCTTCTAACAGCCTTGCGACAAGGTTTGTACCGCCTGTCACACCAGGTGCGTACTTGTTCTTGAGTCGTTTGATATCTTCTGCCGGCAGATTTTTCAGGTTCTTGATACGGCTTTGAATACTTTTCTGATCACTATTGAACTCTTTTTGCAGACTTGCATATTTGTTTTTGAGTCCGCTTATCTTCTTCTTGAGCTTGTCGATATCACCCTTTGCTCCAACGATCTTCGTCAGATCCGCGCCTTTGAGACTTTCTCCCAATGCACTGGCTTCCGCCTTGATCTCATCGACCTCCCTGTTTGAACTTAACTCGGCAGAGACCTTTTTCCATTTGTCCTGCATGGCTGCAATATCCCTGCGTAGCTTTTGCGCCTCGTCGATTGACTTCAAGGACTCTTTGGCCAAGATATCATCTACGTTCGGCATGGCAAACATGCCGCTCTCTTGAGACGCTCTTTCCGAGCTTCCTTCTCTTTCCGAACTCTCTTTTTTCGGCTCGGATAAAGCATCGCCGTAGGGCTGTGCGGGAGTCTTTCTCAGTCGATCAAAGGCTAAAGCCTTTACGCCAAGCTCTTCGATCAGCACCTTCTTCTCCATCAAAGCGGCAAAGCCAAGGTCAAAATCGATAGAGTCGATCTCGACCATGTTGTGGGTCGGCTTGTCCTTGTCAGCGATCCGAACACCGGAGATATCGACCTTCAGGTCACTAACACTTGAACTGAAGTCATCTATATTCACCTCCGTCTGAAGGGTATAGGAGAGAGATTTTTCCAGGGCAATACGCGCGAGCGGATCAAACACAAAGAGAAAGATTAGCGCGATACATGCAGCCAGTCCGCCAAAGACACCAAGGCCCCACCAGCGAAACAGAGAGCTTGTCTGTGCCTCTTCGTTAAAAAGCTTCATCCAACGTGTCAGCTTCCACTCGTTGAGTCTCGCTCCCAGCTGAACACGGTAAAGCGATACGAGCTTGTTCAGGATAAAGAACATCGGCAGAGCTAAAACAGCAGAGACGATAAGCGAGCCTGTGACAAGGGTGTAGTTAAAGGAGCTCCATCTGAACAGTGGCGAGTTATACAGAGTTGTAAAAAAACCGTTCAGTCCATCGTAGGTCAAGACGGAATATCCCAATGACTCAAAGAGCGGATCGAAAAGGTAGCCGATACCGCCGAATATCACGGAGAAAAGGAGGAACAGTCCAAAATTAAGGTTAAAGATCAGCGCAAGAAAAAACAGGTCAAGAAGAATAAGGGAACTGCTTGGTAAAAAACCTGTAAACATGGCCAGGACGATCGCACCCGAGAGCTGCCACGCCTTACCCGAAGAGTTGAGTGCTTTAAAAAGCTTGCGTATAAACTTAAACATTTTCATCCTTTGGCGATACTAAGCTCTATTCTACACTATTGTCGATAAAAGATGCGTTTAAATATTTAAATTACTTTCCAGAACCTAAGATGATAATCCCTTTCTAAAGAAAGGCATACGGCCTTTTCTAAAAAAAGCTTATACGACTTTTTCGAGGAAAGGTCAAATGACCTTTTACTAAAGAAAAGTTATACAACTTTTTGGTGGAGGTAACAGATGCCCTCTTCATCCAGCTTGTCGGCTACGACCTTGCAAAGGATCGGGTTTTTACAGTGGAGCTTGTTGTCGTATAACACGACATAGACCTCATCGCCTTTTTGTAAAAACTTTGTCTCCCCAAAATGGGTATAACGCGTCGCACCGATGCTTATCAGCATCTCTTTTGGATTGCCGCATGCTTTGATATATTCAGAGATATTCTCTAAAGGGCCGTTATCCTCCTGGGTATTGAGCTTGTTCTCAATCCACTCCAAAAGCTGCTGATAAAAGTAGCTGTAACCAGAGATCTCGACATCTTCACCGTAACGAAAGACATCTCCGTTGCGACGCAAAAATGAAGAGATACGCCAGTTGTCGAGCATACCGCCCTCTTCAAACTTGTCCAGAGGGACAAGTCTTTCGGAGATGCCTTTTGTCTCGCTTCCCCAATTCTTCTTTTCGGAAATCTTCTTCGCACCTTTTCTGCGGATAGAGCAGTCGTTATAAGCGCCGAAAGCCTTTGGCACGATACCTACGACCTTTCCCTCTTCATAGCTCAGGTCACACAGCAGGACGACTTCGGGCTCGGCCTGGACCTTCTCATCGAGTCCGTGCAGGTTCATCGTAGATGACGAGAGAGGATACTCGGACAAGATGCCCTTGCCGGCATCAGGAAGATAAAAAGGGAAGATTCCCTTTGGAGCATTTTCATCATCGACTTTGACATGGACGAAATCTTCATCTTCGCCCGCCTGTTGTAGATGCAGGGCAAAGTTACCCGCTATGCCCAATCCGATTATCTCTTTATAGTCGTTCATGCTTAGTGTCCGTGTGCCTCGGCAAACTCTTCGTATGTCCCTTTGAAGTCTGTGACCGTACCGTCCGCATTCAAGGAGATGATACGCGTAGCAAAGGCGTCCAGCAGCTCACGGTCATGTGATGTACAGATGACGTTACCTTTGAAGTCACGAAGCCCTTCGCCAAGAGCGATAATCGCTTCAAGGTCAAGGTGATTGGTAGGTTCGTCAAGAACGAGAAAGTTGCCCTCTTCGAGCATCATCTTCGAAAGCATCATACGGTGTTTTTCACCCCCCGAAATGCTCTCAACAGACTTTTCCTGCTGCTCGCCGTTAAATAGCATACGCCCGAGGCAGTTGCGGATCTCGGCAATCTCGCGTTTAGGGTCAAAGGCACGCAACCAGTCATAAAGCGTCCCGTCACCCGAGATCGTCTCGACCGTATCTTGGGGGAAATACGAAGGCTCTACCGTCGCCCCCCACTTTACTTCACCCTCACTCGGTTTCATCTCTTCCATGATGATCTTCAGAAGCGTCGTCTTACCGATACCGTTGGGTCCTATTACCGCGATCTTCTCACCCGGTTCGATACGTGCAGAGAATCCGCCGATAAGCTTTCCGCCGCCCTCACCGTAATCATGAGATACATTGACAAGCTCAAGTGCTTCATCTCCCATCTGACGTTTTGCCTTGAAGACGATACTCGGGTCACGGCGTGAAGATGGCTTAATATCTTCGATATTGATCTTTTCAAGCTGTTTCTGACGTGAAGTCGCCTGTTTTGCCTTCGATGCATTTGCCGAGAAACGGCGAACGAAGGCTTCTAGTTCAGCCTTCTCTTTTTCCGCCTTAGAACGGTCCGCCTCTTGCTGCTTCGCCATAACCGTAGAGGCGATATACCAGTCATCGTAGTTACCCGTAAATGAACGGATCTTCTGATAATCCACATCAAGGATGTTCGTAACGACCGAGTTGATGAAGTGTCTGTCGTGAGAGATAACGACGAGAGTACCCTCATGACGCTTCAGTTCGTTCTCCAGCCAGCCGATAGTCTCGATATCGAGGTTATTCGTAGGCTCATCCAGGAACAGAACTTCCGGCTTAGGGAAAAGTACCTGGGCCAAAAGAACCTTGATCTTCGTCGAAGACTCGACCGTCGACATAAGGTCATTATGGATCTCTGCAGGAATACCGAGGTTTTCAAGAATCTTCGTGATGTGAACGTCATACTCATAGGTCGGATCCTCTTCAACACAGATCGTCTCAAGCTCAGCCAAACGGTTATTTGTTTCATCTGAGTCAAAATCACCGTTAACATAAAGGTCTTCCTTCTCTTTGATCGCATCATACAGGCGGCGGTTACCGTAAAGAACCGCATCCATCATCGTAAAGTCTTCAAAGGCGAACTGATTTTGCCCTAGAACACCGACCTTAAGTCCAGAACCGATAGAGACATCACCCTCATACTCATTGATCTGACCCGATAGGATCTTTAAAAAAGTTGTCTTACCCGCACCGTTTGCACCGATAAGACCGTAACGTTTATGCTGATCAAGTTTTAAATTGACATTGTCAAAAAGAACACGTGAACCAAAACGCATGGTTAAATTGTTTACTGATACCATCTATTAATTTCCTTCATTTATAGTTTCTTACACAAGGTTATTTGATAAAACACTCTGTAAAAAACTTGCTCGTCATTATTATTTACTAATGCGACATCTCTTATACGTCGAGAGCATTTCCTTTGTTTTCGCGATTATACCCAAGAAGAGGTTAATAAAGGTTTATATAAAGCTGTGTAAGGCATGAAAAGACCGGTGCCCAAACCTGTAAATCCTATTCATTCCTTATTGTTCTTTATCATGTACCATATCCGAATTATTCGAGGTACAACCATGAAAACTTTAATTTTACTCATCCCTGTTCTTTGTCTCTCCTACGTTCTGGATGAGCCAGAGCAACTTAAAACGAACCATCCCTTGCAAAGCGTAGCTGAAAACAAAAGACTCTTATCTTCAATGCAGTCTGATATCAGGAGATATTTTTATGAAACACCCCTCTCATCCTATGCCTTCTTTGACAAAAAAAGTGCAGACCTAATCTCCCCCGCTCTCATAACATGGGCACATGGAGATATCTATTTGAAGTCATTGGCTGCAAGAGACGAGCCCTCTATCCGCCCTCTGTTTAATAATCAAAAACATCTGCATCTGGGAGATTACCGATATGATATTTTTACACTTTTAAGCGACCTTCTTTTGCTGATGCAAGAAGAGTCGGACTTTTCAGATTCAAAAGAGAGGGCTATTCTGGGAAACTTGATAGATGCCTATTTTCTACGCTTAGACAATGAAAACATGCACTCTCCCTATATTGATGATGCCCTTTCCCATATAAGGCAAGGCGATGTTTTAAGCCGATACACAAAGTTAAAGAACGATAAACGTATTCTCAACACAAGGATTAAAGGGGTCTCAAACCCTGATGAGAGACAAAAAAAAGCGATCAAGACAGAGATGAATAGCTACCTTTCAGGATATGGCCTTCTTCCGATCAAGGGCATAGCCCTAGACCCCTATGGGGATTACCTTATTTTATGCGAAGGAATAAGCGAACGACTCCATGATGACATAATCTTTACCCTTTCGGCATATACGCTTCCGGTGAGCTACCGGGTCAATGAAAAGATGAAAAAAGAGTATTGGAATAAAAGCCTGTTTACACAGATTGGTCTCATTTCAAGTTCCGATCAAAAGAGCTATGCCGGAACCGTCACGATAAATCAACAAAAATTTTTTGTCGACAAGCTGAGCCCCGAACTCAGGCTCAAACCGCGACCTGACGATCCTTGTACTTATAAGGAGTATGCCAAGGCTTTGGGATATACCCTAGCAGGTTTTCACTCAAACTCTGATGTCAAAACCTGTCAGGACTTTTGTCAAAAAGCCAAGAAAAAAGTCAGACAGAGGCTTCTTAAAACGGAACTCATCTCTATGGTCTATGCTTATAACGAAATCTTGGAGGAAGAGTGGCAAAGTTTTAACAGCAAGAGAGTCTCTATTCCTAAGCAATAACTTTTGGATCTAAGGCGTCGAGCGTTCCCTTGTAACTTTTAGTCGCATTTACGTCAAAAGAGATATTCAGTGCCCGTCTTTGCTGAATTGTTTTAAGAAGATCCTCCAAAGCACTCTCATATCCAAAGGTATTTTGATATTTTCTGAAGGCTTCCTGCAAGACAGCATCACTTGCCTTGGCCAGTGCTGCTTGCTCTATCTGCGCCCAATAGGCTATCTTTACAAGGTGAAGGATAGAGGGCAGCTTGGATTTGATCCTTGAAAACTTTTGCATCACTGTTTTGATTGCCGCCACATTTCCCGAAGCGGCATAGTTCTCTGCCTTTTCGTAATACATCAAAAAACCTTTTTCGATATCCATGGCAATCTTCGTATCTTCCAGATAAAGATGCTCCTCAATCATATTATAGACGGCGGAGAACTTCTTGTCCGCAAAGTACTGCATGGTCTCAGCATATATATTTGCCCTTGCTTTCAGGCTTTCAGCGAACTCTTTCTGTTCGGGAAAATAACTCAGAGTATCACAAAGCTTGACCGCATCATAATAACTCCCATCGTTGAAGGTCTTCTCCGTGTTCTCCTTTAATATTTCACCGATACGCACAAGCCTAGTATACTCCTCAAGCTCTTCGAGGAAAGGGTGTCCGGAGACCAGTTTAAAAGCATTGAAATAATCTTTTTCCTTAAGATATTTTTGAAAAAATATAAAAACATTTCGGTTAGAGTATAAGGATTTTATAACAAGGTTTTTTCCCGGAATCCCCATGAAAGGTTTGAAAAGCTGCTTAATCTTCTCTTCGCTTGATTTTTCGTTAATGATTCGGCGAACGACCAGCAGTATCTTGCTCCACTCGTTCTCCATCTTCTGATACTCTTGCGTCTCTTTTAGCGTAGTATATTCGGCCGCCAGAGAGTAGGCCATCATATACTTCTTTCCCTTTACTGCATTGCTGAAGGTGCCAAAAAGGGCAAAGTCATTAAACAGTTTCTGAATAAGCAAACGCTTTGCAGAAGAAGCGCTGAAATGTTTTAGAAGCTCTTTCGCCTCTGCTGTTTTTTGCGATCTCAAAAGTGTTTTCGCATGCTCATATGACTTATTAAAGAGTGTCTCCAGACTCTCATATACCTCGCTGTACTCCAACAGAGGATTATCCTCGGCCAGAGTATAGCAGCCATGGAAGTCCTTTTTCTTCATAAGCTCGACAAAGGCTTCGTTTTGAGAGTTAAGTTCATAGATGGGCACATGCCCATTGCTCAGGCCAAAGATAAGAAGAGCGCGCTCTTCATCATAATGCATTTGGGTAATACTCGCCAGCTGTTTCAAAAAGTCGATTTTTAAAAGCTTTTCTTCTTGAAGGTCGTACAGACCTACCATACCGCCCAAACCGGCGACGAAAAGAAACTTCTCTTCTTTATCCAGACAGACCGCGGTAATATGGGCATCAAAACTGGGAAGCCTTCCGATAACACTGGACTTGACGACATCCCAGATAAGAATAGAACCTTCCTTGTCCGTTGAGAGAAGTCTTTGGGAGGAGAGAAAGTTGACGGTTGTGACAGGCTCTTGATGTGAGATGAGTTTATAATGGTTTTTACGAAATGAACGGTTGAAGACTTTGATGATCTTGTCATATCCCGCTGTTGCGATCCAACGGCCGTTCTCATTACTGGAAATAGCGGATATGGCATCATAATGATGCGAAAGCGTGTCCACTTTTTTGCCTGTGGCGACAGACCACATATAGAGACGCCCTTCCATTCCGCCGCTTATGAAATATTTATTGTCCCGCGTAAATTCTACCGTTTCTACCCCGCCGGGATGTGCGCTTATACTATGCGAGAAGGTGCGGGACTTGTTGTTAAAAAGGGAGACCTCTTTGGTCTCCTGGTTGTGCAGACACAGATGTTTCCCATCCGTAGAGATAGCCATGTTGTTGATAAACAGGGTATTGCTGGGAAGCTTGCTCTTAAACCCGTCTAGCAGTTTATACTCATCCAAGTCATACAGACGGAAATTATTATGGATATCAATGACTGCAAGCTTGCCGTCTTCAAGCAACTGCATCGTATGTACACCATATTTGATATCAAACTGTTGACTAATCTTCACACAACCCCTTCTTCAGATTTCTAGGTGCAACATCTTTTATACTTTTTTCCCGATCCGCAGGGACAGGGTTCATTACGTAAGATCTTAACCTCAAGCATCTCTCCCCTATCATATTTCAGCTTTCCATTTTCATATATGAAAAAAGAGCGCTCTTTCATCACCTCTATTCTGCCATTTTCTTTGTAATATACCATAAAAGTCACTTCATCATCGCCATATGACTCGATTTTCAACCCTAGCCATTCAATATTATGAGACTTTATCGCATTGATGTCATCTATATTTTGCAGTTTTTGCGAACAGGTGTCATACAGGTACTGCCCGTTTTTCAAGACATAGGCGCTGTAGCGAGATCGCATAAGTTCCACTGCAGTTTGTGTCTCTTTCTTATCTTCAAGAAACCGTCCGCAACAATCTTCATATTCTTTATCATTTCCGCATATACATCTTTTTTGCATACGTGAGCATATCAAAAACTTATTTGTACTCTCATTAGTCCATCACAAGAGGGAGAGCTTTAGAGTTCTTCGACTCCTGTTTTAAAACCCTTACCAGAGAGCTTATACTTTTTATATGATCAAAACAGACAAGTATTTAACCTGTATTAAGCTAAAGAGAACCGTCAATCAAGGCTTTCTTCGTTTGCAGGGCAATCTCCAGCTCTTCATCTGTCGCAATAACAAAAAGCTTTACGCAGGATTTTTCATTATGGAAAGCAAAACATCTCTTGTTTTCTTCTCTGTTATCTGCTTCATCCATAAAAATCCCTAAACCTTTTAATCCTTGAACAACCATCTGACGGACTTTACTGGAGTTCTCTCCTACCCCTCCGGTAAAAACGATAGCATCGGCGGTTTCCAAGATAGCCATATATGCGCCGATGTATTTTTTAATCCTATATACATAGATGTCTAAAGCCAATTGATACCTGGCATCTTCTTCTGCCCTCTCCAGGATAAGGCGCATGTCATTCTCGCCGCACAAACCCAAAAGTCCGCTCTCTTTGTTCAACAAACTGTCTATCTCATCTATACTATAGCCCTTATGACGGTGCAGATAAAAGATTATGCCCGGATCAAGGTCTCCACTCCTTGAACCCATGACCAAACCCTCCAAAGGAGTCATGCCCATAGAGGTGTCCATACTTCTTCCCTTTTGTATAGCACAGATGCTGGCACCGTTTCCAAGGTGAAGGGAGATGATGTTTGTCTTTTCGCAGTTTTTACCTAAGAGCTTTGAAGCCTCTTTCAGTATATAAGAGTGCGATGTCCCGTGAAATCCGAAACGACGAATATGCTCCTCCTCATATAAGTCTCTGGGCAGGGCGTACAGATAGGCATACGAAGGGATAGTTTGATGAAAAGCGGTATCAAAGACAGCAACCTGTCTTAAGTCTTGGCACTTTTCACTTACTGCCAGTATCCCTGAAATATTTGCAGGATTATGCAGAGGTGCCAGGGGAATAAGCTCCTTTAGTTTATCTATCACACCTTCATCAACAACACTTGCCTTAGAAAAGTATGCTCCTCCGTGCACGACCCTGTGCCCTACCCCGTAGAGTTCATCCAAGCTGACGATAAGGCCGGATTCAAGGAGCAGGTCAAAGAGCACGTTTAATGCTTCCAGATGGTTAGGAACAGGGATATCTTTACTCAAAGATTTTTCTTTTAACCTCAGGGCAACTATCGACTCTTTTTTTCCTATCTTTTCAATAAGCCCTGAGCCTAAACATGTTTCGTCCTGCATCTTAAAGAGTTTGAACTTCAAAGAGGAGCTGCCCGAATTAATCACCAAGATTTTCAAGAGTTTTGTCCTGCCTGTATGGCTGTGATCGCCACTGTATTTACTATATCTGCTACCAGGCATCCGCGACTAAGGTCATTGACCGGTTTTTTCAGTCCTTGTAAAACAGGACCGATCGCCACGGCCCCGGATGAACGCTGTACTGCCTTATACGTATTGTTCCCCGTGTTTAAATCCGGAAAGATAAAAACGGTTGCTTGACCGGCCACCCTGCTCTCGGGTAACTTTTTTGCGGCAACACTCGGATCGATAGCAGCATCGTACTGGATAGGACCTTCGACTAAAAGCTCCGGATGGGCCTTCTTTATAATAGCCGTAGCCTCCTTGACCTTTTGGACATCTGCACCCTGTCCGGAATCTCCTGTAGAATAAGAGAGCATCGCTATTTTTGCATCCAGACCAAACTCTTCTGCCGTGGCTGCCGAAGAGATCGCAATCTGGGCCAGATCATAAGCACTCGGGTCCTGGTTTACTGCACAATCCGCATAGACTAAAACCCGTGTACCCATACACATAAAGAAAAGACTTGAGACCAAATCTGTCCCGGGCTTTGTCTTGATGATCTGTAGGGCTGGACGAATGGTATCTTGGGTAGTATGTACCGCTCCCGATACCATCCCGTCCGCATACCCCATCTCTACCATCATCGTCGCGAAATAGGTTGAATGGAGCATAGCGTCTTTAGCCGCGATAAGACTGAGCCCTTTTTCTTTGCGTTGCTCATAAAAGCTCTGGGAAAAGCGCTCATATAGGGCTGAGTTTTTGGGATCAACGATTCTGGCCTTGGAGATATCCAGATCAAGAGAGAGGGCCTTAAAATCGATCTCCTTTTTATCACCCAGAAGAATAATATCGACCACATCACGCCGTAAGAGTATCTCTGTTGCACGTAGTATTCTTTCATCCAGGCTTTCAGGCAGGACGATACACTTTCTCTTATCACGGGCTTTTTCAAAAAGACCGAATTCAAACATCAATGGCGTTGTAATCGTCGATTTGTACTCTAAAAAGGCGTCCTTCAAAAGCTCGGTATTCACATGTGTATTAAATGTACCTATAGTCAGCGCAATCTTTCTATCACTTCCGGGACGGATCTTGGCATATACATTATCAATACTGCGGGCAACGCTGAAGGTACCCTGATCCGAACTTAACACGGGTATTGCAAACTCCTCATCCATCCCTTTTAAAAGCGAGATCATCTCGCTTGAGGGAAGAATGCCTCCTGTTAAGATAATCCCTGAAACGGTGGCGTGGTTCTTAGAGTGATAGGCGGCTAGAATACCAACTATGATATCTGCCCTATCCCCGGGAACAATTACAAAATCCCCCTCTTCCATTCGCACAAGATAGTTTTCTAAGGTCATCGCTGCGATCGTAGAACGTTTAATCGTACGGTGAAGACTTTCCGGTGTCGCAAAAAGCTTCTTGCATTCAAGCTTTTCCAGGACCTCCGCAACCGTAGTGAAATCAAGCTCTTCAATCTCAGGCAGAATAAAATAGTTTGCTTCAGGCATAAACTCTTTTTGCACCTGCGTGAGCGATTCATGGCTCACGCGGTTAATAAAACTGGCGAAATGGATACAGCCCTCTCTTTCTAAAACCTCTTTTTCGATCTTTAAGATCTCACTTATCTCTTTTGCTCTTTTATTCTTAGCATTTAGTACAGAGATAAATGGCGTGCCCAGGTTTTTGCTCACGAGGATATTTAAATCTTGCGAAATACTCATATTGAAACTTTCTCTGTTTAAGCCTTCGCATAAGACAAAGTCGAACTCTTCTTGCAAAGATCTAAAGTCTTCCAGTACTTTTGATAAGACTTGTTTTAGTTTCTGAGCTGAAATAAGTTCCTCCACCTCGTGAACATAAAAAGAGTAGGCCTGTGGGTACTTCATATTCAGATTGTAATGCTCAAGCATAAAATTAATATCGCTGTCCAAGCCCTTTTTATTCTCGATAAATGGACGATAGAATGCCACCTTTTCAAAACGAGCACGCAGCATCTCCATCATTCCCATACTGACAATAAGGCTTCCGGCATGAGGCTTGACTGAGGATATATAAAGACTGTTTATTTTCATCATCTTACCTTTATAAAGATATTGTACACTAAAGAAGCCTTATGACTCTCATAAGGCAGACTCTCTTAACGCAGCAAAACGGTATTTATAAAACTAAACTCTGGCTTTTTTACGGAAAAAAGTTTTTTTTCAAAAAAAAACAAATTTATACAGTCATTCACAGTTTATATTAAGAATTTTTATATTACTATACTCGTCCTATTATTTATTTCTGTTTTTTACAGTTTTATAATAATATCTCAATTCTAACGGAGTGCAATGTGAAACAGATCTATGTAGGGAATATCCCGTATAGTAAAACCGAAGAGGACCTGCAAAACTTATTTGCAAAGTTTGGTGAAGTTAATTCAGTTAAATTCGTTAACGACAGAGAAACAGGTAGATTTCGTGGATTCGGATTTGTCGAGATGGCCGATGGCGCTTGTGCAGATGAAGCGATTTCTGACCTGGAAGGTAAAGAATTTGAAGGAAGAACCTTACGCGTGAATGAAGCTCGTCCTCGCCCAGCACGCCCCCCAAGAGACACTTGGTAAAAGACACTTTGAAAGATGGGTCATATCCCAATCTTTCATGACACTATTTAGACTCTCCTCCGCTTATCATATCCGAGACAATTCCTTTTTCATCCCTATTTTCGGCGACAACAACTCCCGCTATCTGTATCGTTGCAAAGACCCAGACCAGATTGAAGACAAGCTCGTGAACCTCATTTATATCATGTGTTGTCTTAACAGACCAAGCTCTTCATAAAAAGTGATACTCAAACCGCTGACCGCCATAAAGGACAATATTGTATAGATGATTTTCACCATCTTTTTATGCAATGAAGACGATCTTATGTAGGTAGTTCTGTTTTCCGCTTTGCGTAAAAAAGAGAGCTATTCGAAAGATGAGTAAAACAGCAAGGGCATATCCCAAAAAGATGTGCCACTCCCACATAGGATCCCTCAACGCCTTAGCCAGAAGTTTGGCCTGTTCCGCCGTAACATCAATCTGCATACCTGAAAGCTCTGTGCTTAATATCTCGCTGTTCGTCCGCCAACTCAAGAACGTTTTTCTCAGCAAGACCGTTGCAAGCAAGCCCAACACGACAAAGGCATGCAAGCAATGCCATATTCTGAAGCTCAGACTACATTTTTTAATACAAGATTCTTTACTAACTTCTCTTAACAACTATTTTACCACCTATTTGTTACCATTTCATTAAAATAAAACCAATGGATAAATATGGAATTTACAATCAGTGATGAATATATCGAACTGTACAAACTGATCAAAGCAGCCGACCTCGTAGACAGCGGCGCCGAAGCCAAACAGTTGATCGAGCAAGGCTATGTCAAGCGTAACGGCGAAGAGGAGATGCGTAAACGGGCGAAGATCAGACCGGGTGAAGTCATCACCATCGGTGACGTAAGCCTGAAAGTCATCTCATAACTATCCAAACAACACACTAAAAAGGAGCTATTATGGCACTTACCGTTTACCTTTCAGGCGAGATACACACCTCTTGGCGAGACGAGATCATCGCCGAAACACAAAAGGGCGGATTAGAGATCAACTATGTATCGGCCGTGACCAATCATGAAGCCAGCGATGCAGCGGGCGACCATTTGGGCAGCGAGGAGAAGCAGTTCTGGCGTGACCACAAATCCGCAAAGGTCAATGCTATTCGGATAAAAAGCATGCTCAAACAGAGTGATATTGCAGTGATCCGTTTCGGCCAAGAGTATAAACAGTGGAACGCGGCCTTTGATGCGGGACAGTGCGCGGCTTTGGACATTCCCTATATTACGCTGCATGATGAAAACATCATCCACCCCCTCAAAGAAGTCGATGCCCAGGCAATGGCCTGGGCGACGACGACCCAGCAGGTAGCCGATATCTTGCGGTATGTGATAAAGGCCTAGGGATCAAGCCCCTGTTTCGGTTCTCCTGTGACTCTATATAAAGAGTGAACCAAGCAGTCCGATAATGCCGCCGAAGACCCCGCCCCAAACGACAAGCCAGCCCAAATGTTCGGCAATAATACGCTGAACCATTCCTTTTACCATCTCCGCATCCAACTCGTCCATTCTAGAGTTTATCGCCGATTCTATTTTCCTGTTTATATCCAGACTCAGACTCGAACGTGAAAGAGTCTCGTTCAGATTGTTTTGGAAGGCTTCACTCTTGGCGATCGCTTTTACCGCTAGTTTCATCTTGGCTTCAAAGGGTGCACGCAGACCTTCTATGGCCTTTTCACCGCCGAACATCCCCAACATACCGCCAAAAGAGGACTCCATCACTGTTTTGGAGAGGGCATCATAGGCGGGCGAAAAATCTGTTTGTTCGATAATCGGTTCAAGATCGAGTGTTTTCTCTTCCTCTTCCAAGAACTTCTGCATATTTTCCGGTGTGAAAAACTCTTTCATCATCAGCTCTTTGATACTCGCCTTAAAGGCTTCAAAGTTTTGGACCACCACTCCCGAACCGTACAGCAAGGGCACTTTTTCAAAGAGCATATGTACGGCAATGGCATTCGTCAACGCCCCTGAAAGGGCAAAAATCCCTGTATACAGGATCGGTGTATGAAAAGGGTCCGGCAAGAAATATCCCGCAACCGTCACAAGCAGCGCAAGTAAATTTGTGATAAAACTTTTATCTATTTTCATGAATTTTCCTTTAAGAGGGCAATTATACACGAAGAGCCATAAGTTCATCAATAAGAGTATATTGAAAGTAGGTAGATATGAAAACAGTAATAACCGTATTTTCAAAAAAGGATACGAGGCAACCGGATCTGTTCCTATAAAAGACTAGACCTGCAGGATCCTCGCCTGTTCTTTTTTGGTAAGTGAGCCAAACACGAGGTCATAGGAGTCGTCAATCCATGACCTTATTGTAGCCTCATCAACTTCCCCGTCGCAGACCACCGTATTCCAATGCCTCTTGTTCATATGATAACCGGGGATCACCGAGGAATATAGCGATCTTAACTCCATAGCATACAGGGGATCGCACTTCAGGTTGATGCGAAGCGGTTCTTCATTATCTTTCTTTAGAGCAAACATCTTACCTCCCACCTTGTACACGGCCACGTACTTGTCAAAAGGATACTCTTTACGTACACCGGCCTTGGCCAGGCAGTACTCTTCCAAGATTTTATCTGTCATAACAAAGCCTTATCTTTTAAAAAGGAGTATAATTAACGTAGAGTAAAATTCACTATACTCAAAAGGAGATAAGATGTCAACACAGTTTCAAGCTTATTCCTCACTCGTGGGACGGATATTACTTGCGCTCATCTTTATAATGAGCGCAATAGGAAAAATAGGGGACTTCGAGGGGACTTCCGGCTATATGTCGTCGCACGGTATGCCTATGGTTCCTCTCTTTCTTCTTGGTGCCATTGTTATTGAAATGGCCGGGGGCTTAAGCCTTTTGAGCGGGTACAAGACAAAACTGGGAGCACTGGTACTTGTTGTTTTTCTTATTCCGACAACACTTATTTTTCATGCTTTCTGGGCCGTTCCTGAAGATATGGTCAAACTCCAGATGATTATGTTTTTGAAAAACCTTGCCATTATGGGCGGTTTATTAACCGTTTTGGCTCATGGTCCCGGAAAGTTAAGTCTTGATGAGAGAGTCAGCTAGAGAAACTCTCTATAGTCCCGGGTGCACATCCTCTCAATCTCTTCGACTGTTTTAGCTATCTCTACAGAGAGGTTTTCACACCCCTTCGATGTGACCAGGATATCATCTTCCGTACGGATTCCGATGCCCCGGTATGCTTCAGGAATCTCCAGGTCATCCTGAGGAAGATAAATAGCCGGCTCAATAGTCAGCACCATCCCTTCTTCAAACAAGACCTCCTTTCCGTCGGCATCCTTGTATGGACAGGTATCATGAACATCCAATCCCATCCAATGTCCTATCCCATGGGGATAATACTTCTTGTGCATCTTTTTATCCATCAATTCGTCCATGGAACCCTTTAGGATGCCCAAATCCATCATAACCTGAGTGAGTAGACGCTCGCTGCTCTCTTGGAGTTTTTGCTTTGATATTCCGGGTTTAACGGACTTGATGATCTTCAGTTGCGTATCAAGTATTCCCTCGTACAGCGCCTGTTGGGGCTTGGAGAACTTTCCGCTCACAGGTGTAGTCCTCGTTATATCCGAGGCATAATAGTTCCATTCGCAGCCTGCGTCCACAAGCATCATCTCACCCTTCTTCAGGAGCTGGGAGTTTTCTACATAATGGAGGGTGTTTGCATTATCTCCCCCGGCTACTATACTTCCGTAGGCATCATGCGGCGAACCCTCTTTTTTAAAGATATACTCGATAAGAGCCTGTATCTCATACTCTTTTTTCCCCGGTTCCGCCATCGCCATAGCAGCGTGATGGGCCTTGGTCGTGATAGAGAGTGCTTTTTTGATCTGCTCTATCTCATAAGGTTCTTTGTGCAGACGCATCTTTTCCAAGAGTGTATTAAGGTGAATGAAGTTACGAGGAGAGAGATCAACACCCCGTGCATGGGAAAGCTGGTTCGCTACTTTTTTAACGGTCTGTATATATTTGTTATCGGCGAAGGTGTCCAGATAGAGATTGATGTGGCCTTCGAGAAGTTTAGGCAGGACTGTTTCCAAGGCAGAGATGTCATAAGCCTCATCTACATCCAAGGCCTTGCAGGCATCCTTAACACCCAAGCGTTTTCCTACCCACATCTCCATCTCAGGATCCCTTTCGCGTAAAAAAAGAATGCTCCTGCTTTCACCCCTGTTTTTACACAGGAGCAGAAGGCAGTCGGGTTCGTTAAAGCCTGTCAAATAATAGAAATTGCTCTCTTGCCTAAAGGGAAACTCCGTATCATTGCTTCTCATCTGCATGCGGCCTGATGGCACGATCGAGACCCCCTCTTGCATCTGCTCCAGGACTTTATTTCGTCGGTTTTTATAAATTGTGTTTTTCATAGACTTATTTTAACGTTTTATTAGGCGTTTTCATCAGGATTCGATTCATGTTTGAATGTCCCCATCATAATATCTACAATATTAGATGAAAAAAATAGATAAACACGAAGAGGCTTTTATTGTCTCTTCCGGATCTCTGCATCTCTCCTATACAAAATGAAACGACAGCCTATCAAGTATAGAGACGATGTGATATTATTGATTTACCGAAATATCATACTTCAGTCTAGAAAAAATGTGATATTATTTATACATAAAGCCGTTATACTTATCTAACAGACTTATTTTTAAGGACAGATGATGAGCAAAGAAAAGATCTTGATTGTTGAAGATGACGAAGTCACGGCCATGCATCTGAAGATGGCACTTCAAAAGCTTGAGTACGAGGTCGTCTCTATCGCCGAAAACACTATTCAAGCCCGGAACAAGATCAAGATATATGAACCCGACGCCATTTTGCTTGACATCTCTTTGCAGGAGAGCACCGACGGCATAGACCTGGCCTCCTATATCAGAAGCAAGCACTCCATCCCCTTTATTTACCTTACCTCCCATGCGGAAGATGAGATTCTCGATGAGGCAAAGGTCACCGAGCCTTACGGTTATATCGTAAAACCCTTTGATCCAAAAAGCCTGCACTCTACGATCAAGATGGCCCTGTACAAATTCGAAGAGGAGCGCAAGCTCAAAGAAGACATCCACACCCTGCAGCTGAACAAGGAGCATCTGGAAAAGCTTCTTTACGCTAAAAAGGTCTCCGACAAACCGCTTGTTCCTTTTGCCGGGGAGTATCACCTTGACCTTAGCACCTGCGAAACTTTTTATAAAAACGAAAAGATCAGACTGACTAAAAAAGAGAACGCATTTATCCGGATTCTGGTTGCCCAACTGGGTTTAGTCGTCAGTTTTGAACAGGCTATGGATTATGTCTGGGAAGAGGAGGGGGCAACGGAAAACAGTGTCCGTACTCTCGTCTGGAGACTGCGGAACAAACTTCCAAGCGATATCATTAAAAATGCTTCGGGCATGGGATATTATATAGAAGCCTAGCCTGTAATCTTGCTTAATACCCTTTTTACAATATTTATCCCATCATTTCAGCCATGATCTCTTCCATCTCGTCCAGGGCTTTTTTATAATCAAAACTTTTATCCTTATTTTTTGCACTTACTTCCATAGACTTTGAGAGGCCTTCCAGTCTTTCAAATCTGAAATTAGCCGCCGAACCCTTAACCGAGTGCGCTTCAAGAGAGATCCTCGCATAATCATTGTTCTCTACGGCGCGGGAGAGTATCGGAAAAGATTTTTTCATCTTTGACACAAAGGTCTGCAGAAGAAGCTTGATCTCATCATCTTCCAAGAGAAGCTCCTCTTTAAGCGCCTTGATATCAATATGCTCTTCATGCAGGGCTTCATACTTTTTCTCATTTTCCAAGGCGTTTTGTTCAACTAAATATTTTCCCAGTATCCCTTCAAACTCTCGGATAACAAGCGGTTTGCCTAAGAATTCGTCACAGCCGAAGGAGAGTGCCCGCTCTTTTGCCCCCTCGATTACATTAGCACTAAGACCGATGATCGGTGTATGTTCTTTATGCTTCTGCCGCTCATATTTCAAGATATCCCTAGTTGCTTCCAGGCCATCTTTACGGGGCATCTGCTCGTCCATAAAGACCAGATCAAAGGAGGCTAGTTTGAACGTCTGCACAGCTTCAAGACCGTCCGAAGCGATATAATAACTCAGACCGTAACGCTCCAGTATGATCTTGATAAGCTCCTGATTGGCGACGTTGTCTTCTGCGACAAGGACGTGCCCTTTAAAGCGGCGCTGTTTCTGTTTCTTGACATATTTGGCATCATCCCGAGGCGTCATCTCCAAGGCCTCCAGAAAAACATGGTACATCTTGTCGCAATAAACGGGATAGACCAGCGAGGTCACATGAGAGGAGTCCTCATACCTCTTGTTCGGTATGTTTAGCAGAGCAATACTGGGGACATCCAACTCCATGATCTTTGCCTTTGTCTTATCGCTGGCATACTCGTCGATAAAAAACAGGAGGTCATACTCATCCTCATCTAGACTCTGTATACAAAAGGTATTGAGCTGAAAACTCTCCCAGTAACGCCGAATGTATTTAAACCTCTCTTCAAGGTCTCTGTCCTGGCAAAAAACAGCAATTCGCAGCTTCTGAAAAGGAGTAGGATCGAAGGGAAAGCCCGCTCCACTCAAAGGCTCTTCTACCGGTATCTCAAATTCAAACCGGCTTCCTATCGGGTCTCGTTTATGATAAGAGATCGTCCCGCCCATATGCTCGGCCAGCTGCTTGGAAATAGAGAGTCCCAGCCCTGTTCCCCCCTGCGTGTCTTTGGCCTGCTTGAAAGCATCAAATATCTTCTCCTGTTCCTGGTCCTTGATCCCCTCGCCGTTATCGCTGACGGAGATTCTTATCCTTTTGTTCGAATATTCGATAAGGACTTCAATCTCGCCCTCTTCAGGCGTAAACTTGATCGCATTGGCAAAAATATTTGAGAAAACCTGTTTGATACGCAAAGGATCACCTATCAGCTCATACGGCATCATCGGGTCTATAAAAGAGCGGATTAAAATATTTTTATCATAGGCGCTTTGCGAAAAAAGCTCTAAGACATGGGAAAACTCGTCATGCGGATTAAAATGCTTCTTCTCCACTCTGAAGGCTCCGCTGCGGAGCTTTGAAAAGTCCAGGATATCATTGATAATACCTAAAAGGTTTTCGCCGCTGTTATTAATAATACTGAGGTAGTGGCTATGGCGCGGGTCATCTTCCTCTTCCAGCAAAATCGAGACAAAACCTAAGATAGCATTCAGAGGCGTACGGATCTCATGGCTCATAGAGGAGAGAAAAGACTCTTTTGCCCGTCCTGCTTCAAGGGCCTCTTGCCGCGCCTTCACCAATGTGGTCACCTCATACCCTATGGCTATAAACTCCCTGACGCCTTTTATAGGATCAATAATGGGAACAATCGTGATATCAAGGTAGTAAGACGAGCCGTCTTTTTTACGATTTTTAATCGTACTCTTGAACATATTTTGAGGATTCAGCGTTTGCCACATCTGTACAAAAAGCTCCTCCGAGGTATCAGGATGCCGCACAATATTATGAGACCTGCCGATCAACTCCTCTTTGCTGTATCCGCAGATCTGACAAAAGTTCTCGTTCGCATAGGTAATGATCCCATCGCTGTCTGTTTTTGAGACAATGGCGCTCTCATCCAGAGCCTTTTTATACTCATTCAGGAGCTGTACGTTTTTTGCGATCTCCTGCTCTTTTTGATAAATGGTGTCTGTATACAGTTTTAAAACACCTGAGAAGTTCTCGTCAAAGACATAAGATATCTCATCAAAAAGCGCCTTTGAGTTAATCTTCGCGTCATAAGAAAAATCCACCATTGATTTGCGAAGGTGGCTGCAGATCGTAAAAAGCTCATTGGCTGATATATCTCGGTCTTTGAGGTAGGCGAGCAGTTCCCTCATCACGGGACAATCACCCAGCTCCTTATCTCCTTTAATAACGGAGATAAAATAATCGAAGACTCCCGAGGCATAATGCTCTTTAAACAAGACCCTGTCGATCTGATGAAAATGCAAGATACTTTTTGGTTCATCATAAGATATCCACTGACTCAGGATCAGATCCTTATTCTCTTCGAAAGGAGAAATATTTTCTCTAATACCGATAAGTTTACCTGCTTTCATACTATGCCTTTATAGAGGATTACTATAGCAAATTATTTTTACTACTGTCCTTAAAAGATTCCCTCTCTTGTGCAACATTTAATCATTTATTCGCTACATTAAGCAGATAGACTTTTTTGAAGGAGTTTATGACCTTTATCC
>CAXGZT010000007.1:0-26311 GCA_964014335.1 uncultured Campylobacterales bacterium
GAAGTGATATGCGCGATATCCTCCTGGCTCTTAAAGACAAACTCTTTCTTTTCCATCTCATCATCTTTTTCAAACAGAGAGAGCCGCGCTTTCAAGACGGCGATAGGAGATTTCAGTTCATGTGCGGCTTCTTTAAAGAGTTCTTGTCTTTGATCGCAAAGGTAATCATTGGTATCGATCAGTGACTTGATCGCATTCCCCAGGCTTTTGACCTCATAGGTACCCTCGCACAGAGGCAAGAGAGTCCGGTCTTTTTGATAACTGCTGCAATACTCGACCAGACAGTGAAGCGATCTGAACTGGGCTTTGACATAAAGAATGAAGACGCTCACCAAGGCGATAAAGACAAGCATAAAAATAGCAAAAGACTTAAGGGTGAAAGAAAACACCTCTTTCTCCAGAAGTTCCTTGCTACAGGAGAGGTAGAGAAACTCATCATTATCCAGCTTCCTATATGATGCTATGCGGGACTCCGTCTCCTCGGGAATCTCTGCAAGTATCTGAATATGGAGGTCACCGAAGAGCTTTCCGTAAGCATTTTTTTTGACCTCTTCCGAGAAGAGACCGATCTCTTCTTGATACAGGTTAAGGCCTAAATGCTCACGCTTGATATCAGAAAGCATAAGATCCAAGGCTCCTTTGATATTGCTGTGCAACTGCTGGTGATAACTGTAAGAGATATACCCCAGGGTGAAACTCATCGCCAGCAGGGCATTTAAGATAAAAAAGAAAATGATATTAGACTGCATGCTTTTAAATTTCAATGACGTACCCCCGTGTCTTCACTGTTTTTATTAGATCTACCGGTAGCTTTTTGCGAATATGTGCGATGGTCACGCGTATCGTACTTGAAGCCAACTCCTCGGGATGGAGATAGAGGGCATCGAGAAGATCGTCGCTCGAATAGAGCCTGTTTTTATTCTCAAGCAGATAAAAGAAAAGATCGCTCTCTTTTTTACTCAGGTCGACGTTTTGCCCTTCATAGCTGATCGTCTGGTTATTCAGATCACATAGCATACCCTCGACTTCGATCTTGCTGTGAACCCTATTACGGCGAACAAGCGCATAGATACGTGCCAATAGTTCATCATTGTCAAAAGGCTTTTCAAGATAATCGTCGGCCCCGACATTGAGCCCGTCGATCTTCTCTGTGACCGTTCCATAGGCCGAGATAACAATAACACCCGTTGAAGGGCTCTTTGTCTTAATCCTGTTGACGAGTTCCAGACCGACATCTTTGCCGTTAATGTTTCTGTCGAGCAGGGCGACATCATAGTCATAGCGATCGATATAGGCCTTTGCTTCGCCCGTATCAAAGACTCGGTCCACTCTGAACTCCCGGGCCAAATAGGCACCCACTAACTCAGAAAGCGCCTTATCGTCTTCCAGCATCAAAATTCTCATCTACTTCCCTATAAACTTAATCATATAAAACAGCGCGAACAGAACAGGCTGATGCACCAGATAGATCGCCAAAGAGTGTCTCCCCAAAAAAGAGATCTTTCCGGTCACTCTGTTACTCTGTATACAGAGGCCAAAATTCTCTTTGTGCATTAGATATATCCCTATCAAGACGACTCCGAACCAAGGTGTAAAACTCACAACATCCACCGTATGCTCGGGGATATGAAAATGCTCTACACTATAGGTCAATATCGGATCGAAACGGAAATAGCCGGCACTGTAACTTATGATCACGGCTATCCCCAAAAACAGTGCGAAGACAGGCATTCTTACAAAAGCGAGTGATGTCAAGGTCGCTACTGTGATAAAATGGATCACCCCGAAATAGATCCACTGATCCGGAAAGATAAAATAACTTCCCAGTGATATCAAAACCGAAATAAGCGACAGTATGAGAGACCGTTTCAGGAGTTTTTTCCAGTCAATCGTATCTGCATAGGCGAGATAGGCGCTCATACCAACGGAGAGAAGAAACATCGAGAGGATGACGGCTCTGAATGTGATCCATTCCATGTCTACTGTTGTCCTGTACGAGGTGTATCCGAACAGTGCCAGGTCGTACCCGAAATGAAAGAGCACCATCAGCACGACGGCACTCCCCCTTAGGAAATCCAATTCAAAATAGCGCTTTATCTCTTTCATATTCATATTGTACACAAGTTTGATATAATTGGCCTAAATACACGAGATACCACTATTGAGAGAGTTCTGAAACTAAAGGATGATAATGAACAGAGAGATTCTGAAGAACTACACGATTTTATATGTTGAAGATGATGAAGATGTACGCAAGGTTGCCGTTGAGTACCTTAGCCGAATCTGCAAAACAGTCTATGAAGCCGAGAACGGAAAGGTCGCACTGAACGTCTGGCGGGACAAGAAGCCGGACATCATCATCACTGATATCTCCATGCCCAGGATGAACGGTATCGACATGGCGCGTTATATCCGCAGCGAAGACCAAAAAACACCCATCATCGTTGCAACTGCCTATACGGATCAGGAGTACCTCATGAAGGCCGTTGAACTTCAACTCGTCAAGTACATCGTAAAACCTGTCACAAAAGACAAACTTATGGGCGCGCTGGAGCTCTCTCTGCAGCGCATGGAAGACAAGAGCAAGTTCTCTCTTCCCCTGTCCGAGACATGCTCCTACAACGCCTACTCAAAAGAGATTTTTTGTGCCGAGGAGCCTGTAAAACTCACGAAAAACGAACTTCTTTTCTTAGACCTGCTTGCCTTCAACAGCTCGCGCGTCGTCACCTACGAAGAGATAGAGTCACAGGTATGGCCTTACGAGGGCATGAGTTCTGATGCCATCCGTTCACTGGTACGAGCACTTCGAAAAAAGCTTCCCGATGATGCCATAGAAAATATTTCGGGCGTGGGGTATAGGTTAAAGGTCTATTCAAAAAAACAGGCCTGAGCTCTTCTTTCAAGAAGAAACGACCTGCTTCTCTACTCTCTTTTTCGCACCGACTGCTCACGCCTTTAAAGTAATGACGAACTCCGCACCCTCTTCACTGTTATTGACACTCAACTCTCCGTCCATATGTTCTTCAATAATCATCTTAGACATGTACAGACCTAAACCCGTTCCCTGATGTTCTTTTGTAGAGAAGTAGGGTTCAAATATCTTTTCCATATTTTCCTCTTTGATACCGCCCGCATTATCCTTGATGTAGACCTTGGCAGTATCTCCCTCTTCATCTATCTTGATCTTTATTTTTGCACCATCTCTCTCTGCCAAAGCCTCTTGGGCATTTTTAAGCAGGTTTAACAAGACCTGTATCATCTCGTTTTTATATAGAAAAAGCGTCTTATTGCAGCTGTACTCTTTTTCAAGCACGATATGGTGCTTCTGCAGCCCTTTTTCAATCAGGCCTATGGCACTGTCGACCAGGCTGCATAGGTCCAACTCCTCTTTTGCCTTATCAGGCTTAAAAAAATCTCGAAAGTCATCGATAGTATGCGACATGTACTCCAGAAGGTTCTCCCCCTCTTTGAGTTTGCTATCAAGGTATTCGCGCGAAAGCGTTCTCTCATCATAGGCTCCGTCTATGTTCATCATCACATATGACATCTGGTTCAGCGGCTGTCTCCATTGATGTGCTATCATAGAGATCATATCTCCCATAGCTGCCATCTTGGACTGCTGTATCAGCATCTTTTCTTTCTCTCTTTGTGCAGCAACCTCTTTTTTTACCCTCTCTTTAAGGGAGTCGTTAAGTTCATGCAGGGCATTTTCCCTCTCTTTCACACGCTTTTTATAATCAATGAAAATATCGCTGATACGGCGTGAGAACCCCAGAGTCACCAAGATGACCAGGACGGCCAGGGCAAAAGAGAACATCAGGATCGTCTTTATCTCCTCCTCTATACCTTCTTTAAGCGAAGCCCGCTGTTTCTCAATAGCGTTTTGCAGGTTAAGCGCATAAAATCCCGTCGTAATCACCCAGTCAAAAGGTTTAAAGTAGATACTCAGCGTCGTTTTTTCAGAGAACTGGTCATGCCGTCTGGACTTTGCAAGATAGGTCACGTACCCGCCTCCTTCATCCTTGGCCTTGCGAAGCTGCTCTTTGATGTATGCAAGGCCGTTTTTGTCTTTAAGCTCCAGGATATTTGAATTGAGTTCCATCTCGGGATGATAGATAATCTTTCCTTCAGAGTTGACGATAGAAAAGTACTCATCGGGATCACTCTGTATGGCCGAGAGTGTTGATATCATCCCTTTTTTGATCCTTTCATACTCATCATAATAGTGCATCCCTGTCCCGAAAAACCAGTCGAAATGTCCAAAGTCTTTTACATACATCATCTGTATCCGCGGATCCTTCGGATCGAAACGTGTCTTTAAAAAAGCCTCTTTGTGTTGATTGACGGCGGCTATCTCTTCTTGGATGATATAACGTCCGTCCGCATCCCGGTAGTTCCAAAGGTTTTTCTGGAACTCTTTTTGCCGTGCCAGCAGATTATTCCCTTTTTTATCGGTCACCCAGATGAAGTCTTTTTTATCCCCCCACTCCATACGCGAAAGCGCCCCCAGAATCAATACCTTGACCGCATTTTCATTATAGCCTCTGGAGTATCTTTCGTAAAGGTATTGGGCCGTATCGTAAGCGATGTTGACCCGAGAAATGAGCTCTTCGCTCATCGGTTTTTCCATGTTCTCATACTTTTTTTCCAAAAGAAGATAGAGTGACTTCAGACGGTTTTCCAAGAGTTTCTTTTCACTGATAATATACTCGTCTTTGAGTTTCTCACTGTCTTCGATAAAGTGCTGATGGCTGTAAGAGATATACAGGTACGTAATCAGTATCGTCAAGATCACTATCGATACTATAGGTACAATGATCATCAAACGCGGGATGTTCTTTTCTCTCAGCAGCCTAGTCTCCATCGGCATCCGCCTTCTCCAAGAGTGTTGATTCTATCTTTTTCTTTGTCTTTATGCCCAGCTTTTTCATGTCTTCTGTACGTTTGATAAGGTTTCCTCTGCCTGTGTGCAGCTTGTTCATCGCACTGTCGTAAGATTCCTGGGTCTTATGGATCTGTCCGCCGATCTTCTCCATATCTTCCACAAAACCGACAAACTTATCATAGAGTCCAGCTGCTTTTTCCGCGATCTCCTGAGCGTTCTGCTCTTGTCTTTCCTTACGCCAGATATACTCTATCGTTCGCAAAGTGACCAGGAGTGTCGAGGGACCGACCACCATGATATTCTGTTTGATCGTCTCCTGAAAGAAGTCTGAATCATCCTCCAGAGCGAGCATATAGGCTCCTTCTATAGGCATGAACAACAGTACGAAATCCAAAGAACGCAGCCCCTTGAGTTCTTCATACTTCTTCTCACTCAAGCCTCTGATATGTGCACGGATAGAAGCAATATGCTGTTTCCTGGCCCCCTCTTTTTCTTCTTCATCTTCAGCATTGATATAGCGTTCATACGCCACCAAAGAGACCTTTGAATCAATGACGATGTCTTTCTCGTCCGGGAGGTGAATAAGCACGTCCGGCCGATACATCTTCCCTTCCGTATCCTTATAAGAGCTTTGAGTCTCATATTCATACCCCTCGCGCAGACCGGAGTTTTCCAATATCTTTTCCAGAATAAGCTCTCCCCAGTTTCCCTGAGTCTTGTTCTCGCCTTTTAGCGCTTTGGTGAGATTATTGGCATCGTCGCTAAGTCGTTCATTTAAAGAACGCAGTTGTATGATCTGATCTTTTAAGAGATGGCGTTCTTTTGTCTCGGTGATATAGTTCTCTTCGATCTTTTTCCCGAAAGAGTCAACCTGCTCTTTAAAGGGCTTTAAGATCGTATCAAGCTGCAGCTTGTTCTGTTCCGCATGTACCTTCGACTTTTGTTCAAATATCTCATTGGCAAGCTTTGAGAACTGAAGCTTCATATCCTCTTCTGCGCGTTTTAAAAGAGAGAGCTTTTCAGAGTTTTGCGACCTCTCTTCTTCCAGGCGGACCCTAAGTTCGGAAGCCTCTGCTACGGATGCTGTATATCTTTCTTGAACGCTTTTTGCCAAATCCGCCTGTTCTCTAAGCATGTCTCTTTCGACTTCCATGCCTGAAAGCAGTGTTTGAATGCCTAAGTTCTCTTCTCTTTGTGTTTCATATCTACTCTGTGCCGAATATAACTCATTTTTCAATTTCTCCTGTTCATCACGCAAACGAAGAAGCTCTTCTTCTTTAAAATTTAATTTCGATGCCCATAATATATACATACCCAAAACACCTGCAAAGAGCCCAGCAGAAGCACTTATAAGCAAAAGATAATCCATTAAACGTCCTGATAATTTTCAATATTCCCATTATACTAAAATTATGGGGCTTAATTTAGTATAAGAGCATTCAGTAATACTTTCCCTTATGCTTATTATTAGTAAACTTTAAGTATAATTCCGCAAAACAAGAGAATCGCTCGGTATTCACCGATGTTTCTTTAGTAAAATTAAACTTGAGACTAAGTTTTAATCATGCGGGAAGAGCCTTTGTGAGTGAAAGAACAGTCTCACACACAAAGGTACTCCATGTCAAATGAAAACTCTGAAAATCAGACAATACAATCAACTTTCGATCAATTCAACTTCAACGAAACGCTTAACAGATCAATAGCAGCAGTCGGGTTCAAGGTCCCTTCTCCTATTCAAGAACAGGCTATTCCTGTAGTGATGTCGGGCAAAGACGTTGTGGCTCAAGCACACACTGGTACGGGTAAAACTGCGGCATTCGGTCTTCCGGCTATTAACAGTATCAAGGGCGAAGGTGTCCAGATCCTTGTGATCACACCCACACGTGAACTTGCCAACCAGGTATCTGATGAGCTTTACCTCTACGGCCGCAACTCACACGTTCGTACGGTGACGATCTACGGCGGTCGCTCATACACCAGACAGATCGACCTTGTCCGCCGCGGCGCGCAGATCGTTGTTGCCACGCCGGGCCGTCTTTTGGACATGCTGACTAAGAACATGATCAAGGACTTTACACCGGGCATGGTCATCCTGGATGAAGCGGACGAGATGCTCGATATGGGATTCTTGGATGACATCAATGAGATTTTTGAGCACCTTCCGAAAGAGAGACAAACGCTTCTTTTCTCGGCAACGATGCCCCCACCGATCAAAAAGCTTGCCGACCGCATCCTAAAAGAACCTACCTATATCTCTATCACGAAAGAAGAGACGACCAATACGAATATCTCTCAAAACTATTATGTCATCGATGAAAATGAACGTGACGATGCGATGATCCGTCTTCTTGACGCAGACGAAACGAACAAGGCCGTTGTCTTCTGTAGGATGAAACGTGAGGTAGATCGTGTATCAAACGTTCTCTCTGCTGCGGGTTACTCGGCCAAGGGACTTCACGGAGATATGGAACAGGATCAACGCGAAGCCGTCATCAAAGGTTTTAAATCTGCCGGAATCGACGTACTTGTCGCGACGGATGTTGCTGCCCGCGGTATCCACGTCAACGACGTATCCCACGTTATCAACTACCATATCCCATTCGATCCGGAGTCTTACGTTCACCGTATCGGTAGAACGGGACGTGCAGGAAGCAAGGGGACGGCTATCACGCTTGTGACTCCGCATGAGTTTAAAGAGCTTCAGCGTATCAAGCAAAAAGTCGGTACGACTATGGAGCAGTGTTACATCCCGACCAAAGGCCAGGTTGTTCAAGGTCGTTTAGGCGCACTTGCAGATGAGATTTCCAAACAGAAAATCTTTGATGAAGCACACCAGATCGTTGAAGCTCTTGGTGACGATTTTGATCATGAGACTGCTCTTCACAAGGTCATCTCTGTTCTTCTGAGAAAAGAACCCGTCAAAGGACCCGAGAACATCGGTATCGACGAGGAGAAACTCGCTAAGATCCTTGCACGCATCGAGTCACGCGGCGGAAGTCGTGGCGGCGGTCGTCGTGGCGGCGGATACCGTGGTAACCGAGGCGGCGGACGCGGCGGAAACCGAAGCGGCGGCGGATACCGTGGTAACCGCGAGGGTGGCGGGAACCGTAACCGTAGCGGCGGAAGCCGCGAACGTTACTAATACAGATTGTGAAGGGCTTAGGCCCAAACCGCAGACCTGCACCTTTCTTTCTGACTGTTTTTATCCTATACTTCTTCTATCCAACTATAAAGAACCGCTATGATTATCTATAAAACCACTGACTTTTATATTGAGGTCCATGAGAGCGAGATTCCCTGGCTTAAGATCTTTACTGCCGACCTCTATAAAGAGCTTACCGATGTGCCAAAAGCACTGCGTACAAGACTGTATCAGGTGATGGAAATTGTCGAAGAGCAGATGCGGGAGTATTATCAGCCCGAAAAAATAAACATAGCGGCCTTCGGAAACTACCTGCCCCACCTTCATATTCATGTTATGGCGCGCTACAAAGAAGATTCCTATTTTCCTGAACCGATGTGGGGGGAAAAACAGAGAGAAGGCAAGGTGGATCTTCCCAGCAGTCAGGAGTTTTATACAAAGCTGGCACGCATGATCGAAGAAAACCTTGAGGAGTAAGCCTATCTATCCCTGCTTCTGTCCTTCAGTATAGCTTCGACAAGGTCTCTGTTTTTCTCTTCCATCTCTAGAAATGCCTCTTTTAAGGCCTGATACAACTCTTCTTCTTTTAAATCAGACACTTTAGCCAAAGAACGAAAAAAGTCACTATAGGGTGTGACTCCGGAGGATAGTACCATCTTTAAGTCTACACCCGGGAAATAACTCTCCCAGGAAGGCGATATCTTTTTTAATACGGCTCTATTGATCATCCATGTCACCAAGAATATGATGATCATCACCACGGAGAGAAAGACAATAAAAAAAACTATGCTCTGTGCGATACCGAGCATATTAAAGACCGTAGGATTAAAGATAAGAGCAAACTCAATAAAAGGCAGGGATAAGAAGAAGAGCCCTACAAAAGTGCTGCTGATCCCTCCTACGGGTGAGAGGTTGTAAATAGTCCGTTTTTTTCCATTGGGCTTGCTAAAGGTCGCCAAAACAGATTTTAAAGAGTAGATAGACATAAGAGAGTTCCTTGAGGTAGCTAAAAGGGGATTATACACTGAGTATATTGAATTACCAGTACAGAAGAAGAACTTCTGTACTCTGCTAAATTGTGTTAAACTTGATCATCTCGTCGATGCTCACGAGCACAACAGTGCCCAAGAAGGCAAGATTAATCTGCATAAACACTTTTCGTGCATGTTTAAGTTCAAACTTCTTATACAGAAGCTGAAGACTGCTTCCAAAGGCGAGAACCGCCACAAGACCCAACAGGGCCATGATAATCATGCTCGTAGGCTCAAAAATCGAAACCATGAAGAAGCCCGTTTGAATGGTAAACAACAACCATACAAAGGTCAGTCTTTGAAGGCTTAGTTTACCAAACAGACGCATTGCCGTCGGGTAACCCGCCCCCTTATAATCTCCATAATGAAGCATCACGAGCAGCCAAAAATGCGGTATCTGCCAGATAAAATAAAACAGACCCAGAGAGTAAAACTCTACCTCAAGAAGGCTGTGACCGGCTGCCAACCAACCGATAGCCGGAGGCACGACACCCAATAAAGCGCCAGGGACAACGGCCAAGGCACTCTTCTTTTTCAAAGGAGTATAAAAACCGTTATACCAAAGAAACGAGAACAGAAACAGGTTCACGCCCGTAAGTCCAAGCAGATCATAAATCAGAACAAGCGAAGTAATAATAAGCACACCTGCGATAATAAGACCCATACGAGGAGACACTCTGCCAGAGGCAATAGGTCTGTGTTTTGTACGTTCCATCAACGCGTCTTCTTTGTACTCTTGGACCTGATTCAGTGTCGAAACACCCAAGGCCACAAGAAGTACTGCGAAGGTCGCAATAAACATATCGGTACCAATCTCCCCCTTTGCCATGATATAGGCAAAAAGAGCGGAGAGGCTGACTGCAAATGAGAGAACGAATTTAGTGAGAACGAAAAAATCTTTAATCATTCTTTAATTACTTTTGGTTTTGAAGATGTTCAGCAATTGCTGAAATCTCTTCTTCTGACACATAAGGGAATGCTGGCATTTTACCCATCATACCCTCTTTACCATTTTTCAATACATTGCGTAAAAGGTCTACATCGTAGCTTACAAGACTTGGAGCCGTACCATACTGACCCTTACCATCTTCACCATGACATGAACTACATGCTGCAAACGAAGCAGGCTGATCACCTTTCATACCCCCAGCAACATAAGCTGCAATCTCTTCAGCGTCCGCACCAGTAGCCAAACCAGCTGGCATTGCACCCATGGCATAACCAAGTTGATCTTGACCATTATTGATCACATCCAATACTTGCTCTTTAGTCAATCTTCTCGTGTTAAGAGTTGGTCCAACAAGTGTCTTATCTTCTGTAATTGCATGACAGCTTTTACATCCATGTAGTTGTAATGCCGCATCACCTGATTTAAGATAGTTACCTTTTGGTGTATCTTCACTACTATTGAACCATGCTTCATACTCAGCTTTTGGAAGTACGACAACTCTAGAGTACATATATGAGTGATCCGTACCACAGTACTCAGCACACTCAACATCATATTCACCTACTGTTTCAGCGTTAAACCACTGCTTTGTTATACGACCCGGAACAACGTCCTCTTTCATACGGAAAGCAGGAACATACCAAGCATGAATAACATCATCAATTGGTGCCGTCATCTCTAAGATGATATTCGTACCAACTGGTACATAGAGTGCCGATTTACCCATTGTACCTTTTTCAATAACTTTTCCTTTCTCATCCATTATAGGCTTAGTATATGCTCCACCAAGTTTGTGAACAAACCCATCCGCATTTGCAGGATACTCATATCTCCATTTCCATTTACTACCTTCAACTTGGACAGTGATTGCAGTTGATGCATCTGGCATTGTTCTCAATGTTCTCATCGACGTATAACCGTAGTAAAACAGTACCATCAACATTGCAGTCGGGATAAGCGTCCATGCAATCTCTAAACTCGTATGGTGCGTAAAGTTTTCCACCTCTTCGTTTTTCACATTGGTCGAACGATATCTCCATGCGAAGTAGATCATAGGAACTACAACCGATAAAAACAGAACGATTGATATCCAGAAGTTGATCCAAAATGCCTGATCTACATCAGCAGCAAAACTAGCCGCTCTTGCGTCAAAACCTTGTAACATATCGCCTCCTTAGTGCGCAGGAGATGTAATATGGCTTACATCACCGAATTGAAAGCTGGCAACATCTAGACCAACAATAATAAAGAACACAGCCACAATCGCGATTGTAGCTATAACAAAGGCACCAATAAGCTTCTCGCCCCTGAGGTGCATATAATACATAACAATCATCCATGCTTTAACAACGGCGATAGCCATCTGAGTCACAAAAGTGTAATGCGTTAAAAACATACCGGGTTGAATCAATGTGACTGCAGTTAAGACTAAAAGACCGATTAGAATCTTCCAGTAACCAGCATACTCTTTTTTGTAATTAATATTAGTGTCCATGTACTACTCCTCCCAAACCACCTGCACCGATCATATAAAAATAAGGGAAAACAAATACCCAGATAAGGTGTACAAGGTCCCAATAGAGTGCGATGTTAAAATGTAAAATGTGATGTTCTGGCGTTACCTTACCCGCATTAATACGTTTAAGTAGCCATAACATAATCCCTATTCCGATAATAATATGAAAACCGTGAAGGCCCGTCATCGTAAAGTACATACCAAAGAACAAGATCTGCCCGAACGGTTTAGAGTGCTCGTTACCTGCTTGAAGCGCATCAAGGCCCAAGAAAACACCGTGCTGGTACTCAGCCGTCCATTCGACTGCTTTGATCCCTAAGAAGACCAGAGCAAGAATTATAGTCGCCCAGATCATCAGCTTGGCGCCTTTGACATCGCCCGTACGCATCTTTAATAGACCAAGACCCATCGTTAATGCTGAAAACAGCAGAACTACCGTATTGGTACCGCCAAGTACTCTGTTCAGGCTCGCTGATGCGTCCAAAAAGTCTTGGTGATGCAGTGAAAAATAATAGGTCAATGCAAGGAACATAGCTCCAAACATCATTACCTCGGTAAACATGAACAACCAAAATCCAAGTTTTCCACCATAGGTATCGTCTTGCCAACCTTGAACTTCGTGTTCCTTCCCTTCGCGGTCTATCGCGATCTCTGGTACATATTCATGAGACATTAGTCGATCCTTTTCATATTTTCATCAAATTTAACTACAGGCTCACCATGGTGATACTCGTATGGTCTAAAGTCAACATATGGAACTTTTGAATGGTTCTCCAATGGTGGCGGTGATGTCGGCATCTGCCACTCAAGTGTCGTTGCGCGCCATGGGTTAACGCCTACAGCCTCTCCTTTTCTCCATGCTTGAATAAGAACATAGAACATATAGACGAGTCCGGTAATAAAGATCACGGCTCCCCAGAACGAGAATTGGTGATAGATCTGGAACTCAGGTAGATAATCGAAATAACGGCGCGGCATACCCAGGTAACCCGCGATGAACATCGGGAACCATAATACGTTGAAGCCCACAAAGATCAGCAGAAAAGCAAATTTGGCCTTTGCTTCCGAATACATCTTACCCGTAACAAGAGGGAACCAGTAGTGCATACCAGCGAACAGCAAGAAAACAACCCCGCCCAGCATCGCATAGTGGAAGTGCGCCACCGTATAGTAGGTATCTTGAAGGTGAATATCAACACCGACCATTGCGATTGTGACACCGGTAAGACCGCCGATCGCAAAAGTGATAATCGTACCCAGTGCCCATAACATTGGCGTGGCCAGAACAATCTTACCCTTATACATTGTCGCGATCCAGTCATAAAACTTGATACCGGTCGGTACAGCAACAAAAAATGTAAGGAACGAGAAGATCGTTTTAGCGATATCAGACATACCCGAAGTATATAAATGGTGACCCCATACCAGGTAACCGATGCCCGCGATTGATGCAGATGAGAGTGCGATCGTACGATAGCCGAAGATCTCTCTTCTTGAGAATGCCGGAATGATCTCAGACATGATACCAAAAGCAGGAAGAATCATAAGATAAACCGCCGGGTGAGAATAAATCCAGAACAGGTGTTCAAACAGTACCGGGTCCCCGCCTTTAGACGGATCAAAGATACCGATGCCGAAATACTTTTCCAAGATAGCAAGAACCAATGTAATACCTACGACCGGTGTAGCAAGAAGCTGAATCCAGGCTGTCGAATAGATACCCCATACGAAGAGCGGCATTTTGAAGAAAGTCATGCCCGGAGCACGAAGACGGTGAATCGTTACAAGAAAGTTAAGACCTGTAAGAATCGATGCCATACCCAGGATAAATGCAGCGACTAGGGTGAAGATAACATTTGTACCCGTGTTTAAACTATATGGTGCATAAAACGTCCAGCCCGTATCGGCAAAACCATTTCCAACCCACAATGAAGAGACTGCAATAATACATCCCAAGATATAAAGCCAAAACGTGAACCAGTTAAGACGCGGGAAAGAGACATCTTTTGCCCCGATCATCAACGGCATTACAATGTTTCCAAATATCGCAGGGATCCCCGGAACGATAAAAAGGAAGATCATAATAACCCCGTGAAGTGTGAACGCTTGATTAAACGTGTCCCCATTAATTAACTGTTCACCCGGTGCAAACAACTCTATTCTCATCAATAATGCCGTTGCTACAGCAATAAAAAAGAATGCAAACATCACAACCGCATACATAATACCAATACGCTTGTGATCTATAGTAAGCATCCACTGCATAAAGGTACTTTTCGGGTGACCAATAGCACAGTGCGTTTCGTCGAAATAAGTTTTACTCATCTATTTTCTCCTTGATTTGATGACCTCTTATCCACTTTTTTCAAAGCTTGTGACTAAGACGTCAAATACATTTTGAAACCCTGCTTAGAGCAAGGGTTTCAATAATTAACTAAGATCATCGCCAAAGCATTCTCCCAAATGGAGAAAGAGAAATCTAAAACAGCATTTCCCTTTCTCATGGCAATCATCTGACCCGCGTTTACCTCTAAAGCTTTTGACAAGCTATACAGACAGCAAAGAGAAGAGGTCGATCCCAACCTATTTTCTTTACTGTCTAAGCCTCTGGTTTAGAACCTAAACATCACCTTTTCTGTTAAGACTGCAGAGATACAGTCTTACTCTTCACCTTCTTTTTTTCTTGCCCGTCTGGCTTCGCTCTCTTCCCTTGCTTGCCTGGCTTCTTCTGTTTCTTCTTCGCTGCCCTCTTTTCTGCCGAGTTTAATCAGGTAGATGAAAAATCCGAATACAAGAATGAGCATAACCGTGGCAGCCACTTTTTCCCAAACAAAAATATATTTTTTTCCTACCGGGTCATAAGCAAAACAGTAGAGCAGCGTTTTTGCTATCGTAGGACCGACACGTCCCTCCGAAGCTTCGACCAAGGCCATCTTCACGTCAAAAGGAAGCTGATCTATACCGTTAAGGTAACGCGTCACTTTTCCCTTCGGCGACAAGATGATTAAAGCAGCAGGATGGATATAATCAACAACTCCTTTTTCTGAAACTGTCTTCTCATAAACAAAACCTACCTTGTCGGCTAATATGGCAGAAGAGTTGTTCTCTCCGATTAAAAAATGCCAGGCATCTTGTACATAATCTCTTTGTATAGCATGTAGATGGTTCTTACGTTTTGCCGCCGCCAGTGCCGGTGTCTCATCTTCGGCAAAACTGATTGTCAGGACCTTATAGTCCGTGTTTTCCGCCAGATCCAGTTTCGTCAGTGTTCTGGAGAGGTCATCCAACTGAGGCGTACAGATACCTGCGCATCTGAAATAATTGAGTGTTATGATGGTCGGTTTTCCGTCCATCATCTTTTCTAATGTCACCCTATTTGACTTTTCGTCTATAAAGGTCAGATCCAAAGGAACCATTTGACCTAACTTTTCATTTACACCAAGCTGTTCTGCAGAGTGCAAAGCCGTTAAGGCTAGTAAAAGAAGCAAAAGCTTTTTCATCAATACCGCGTCCCCTTTCTTATAAGTTATTTTAATTTTCACGATTTTATGGGCTCTTAGCTTAATCGATTATTAAAATATTTGTTTTGTTTATAATGGAAATATCTTTAAATATTTATAATAATTATAACAACAGGCCGATACAGACAAATAGCATTATTATAAATTTTTATATTAAGAAAAGACAGTTGAAAGTTTTTATACGACTCTAGTCTCTAAAGTGTTTCTGCCTACAGCGATGTTAAGCCTATGTTACGGGGCCTGTAAGTAATCACACTAATGTGATACAAAAAATATTTACGGAAATTATCAAGTGTTTATACGTGTTATAATCTGCTTAAATACTCTTGATTTTTTAACTAAAATTAATAAAATATTTACTGATTACAATCTGTTTATTTAAAGCAAGGTGTTTCAAATCTACATACTTTTATCTTTTTAATTTTTGTTAAAAACAGTTAAACTAAATAAAATTGAAGATAATATTTCATATTACTGATATAAAATTGTTTTTAAAGAAACTTAAAAGTTTAGTCGGTCTTGTCTTTAATTTTCCGTCACGCTTTTCGTATTTGCAGGTGTAACTATCGCATCTATTTTTAAAACAATATACTCAACAATAAACATCATGAACAGGGCATGAAGAGTTTCGTATCATTGCTGGGCCACCTTAATGCTCTTTTTCAACCATTTATGCAGATACCTTTGCCCTCATAACAGTTTCTATTATATTCAACTGGACTCAAGAACATCAGATAACGTTTCAGAAGAGCCTGTACCTATCTTTAACTATAGATATCGTTATGATATTGTTTTGACACATTTTGACTTTGCTCTTTTTTTACATCTCGAAAAACGATTTATTTCTCTGGTACCGGTGGAAAAAGGTCCAGGCAGATCACGGAGAGTCATGGAAAAACTGCATAGCATCGTACAGTGGAACTTAGGCATATTATACTGTCGTTTAAAGAAGATGCTCTATTAACATCAGATATGAGCAGAGATCAAAACTCCAGAGTCTCTCTTAGGCCATTCTTTTGGTACAGTGCCAAAAAAACATTCGAGGCATTCACTGTCTGTTTCAAATGAGTAAGGAATCGAAGATTTCGATAATAATGAAGATGATGTGATTAATGATTTGTTCTTGTAGATGGTGTCAAGAGAGAGACTTGAACTCTCGACCTCCGGCTTATGAGACCAGCGCTCTAACCAGCTGAGCTACCTTGACATCTTTTTAAGAGGGTGGAATTATAACCACGCAAAGCTTTTGTTTTCCTTTTATTACAGCGATCTCTTCTAATTTCGTAAAAAGACTATTTCTTACCCCTCCCGAAACAAGCTTGACTAAGCTTATTCTTCTAATTCTTGGACCAATCCAGCCGCATATCCCATTTATACACCTTTTCAACCGGCAATACTGGGGTATCTTGATTAATGTCACGATGTACATTGCTTACCGGTCTTGGATTTCCCTCACGCCCGTGGAGGAAGTCCTGACTTTGCACGAGAACACGATAGGCCTTGTTCATTATCAGAGCATTCTTGCGTGAAGGCGTAATCAACTCATAAATATTTTCGGCGCTTTCCACCTTTGTCACGTTCAATTCACCATTCTCATAAAACCGTGCGTGTATATCATTCTCGATTCTAAACTCATTGCCGCCGCCCACGCGTTTCAGGTAGGTCAGTATCTCTCCTTCGCTCTCGCCCCTATTGGGTACGTCAAGCATCGACTTCAGGTCGATATATCCCCATCCCTCTTTTCCGTCTATCTTTCGCGAAAATGAGAATACCTGATCAAAGGTCGAGCCCAGGTTTGTGTGGCATCCCATACAGTAAAATGTCTCCTCATAGGTCTGCGGACGCAGCTCCCCGTTTTTATCCTCAATAAACCCCTGAAGCCACCATCCCATTTTGTTGTCTATGCCTTTCTCCTCCAAGCCACCGAAAGAGGGAGCATTGTTCCCTTCCCATTTCTCCTGCCACTCATCATCATACATTCCGGCCAATATAGCTTTCGTATAGGGAACATGATCATCTGCATAGGATTTCGTCTTAACCATATAGCGAAGCTCTTTCATGCGTGGCGCATTGTATATATTTCCCGCCTCATCGGAACCCACATATCGCACCGAATGCAGGAATTCCGTATATAGCGGATAAAGAAAGGTCTCAACGGGCATGTATGAAGCCTTGCCTACATAAAACTCGGGACGTATAATACTAGAGACTACTCCCAAAACACCATCCTCGTTTAGATCGATCCCGACAAGCGTCTCATCCAGATTGTTGACACTGATTGTCGGAAGTCCTTTCACTGCTGCTTCCACAATGGCCAGGTTAAACAGATATACCGTCTTCGAGTACTCACCGTTGCTGTTTTCTCTGAAGTCTTTATCTAAACGTATAAGGACATCATCTGTTGACCCGTTGACAGGCCAGAAGGTACTTGGCAGAGGTTTATAGTTAAACGCCACCCAATCACTTCCGTCTTTGGCAAATCCGTCCGATCCAAAGGCATCCGCGCCCAGGTGGAAATTCTTGATGTCGGGAACATAACCGATAAAGCCTTTTCCCATTAGCATTGGGGCAAGATCCGTATAGTTCTCTTGATTAACATAAGCATCTATCTCCTCATCGCTGATCTGTGCAACCTTGTCGCTTCGGTCTACAAAGAGATTGCTCCAGTTATTTTTCATTGCATAATCAGAAAAAATATACTTCTTTTGTAAAAAACCGTCATCCATTTTGTTCGCGCGTCCCTCATTTTTTACCGCATCTTGATGACAGACGTAACAAGGGTTATGTTTCGCATCATGCTTTGTATAGCACATGGGCGTAACCAGGGCCTCGTTGTTGACCTTAGGCAGTTGAGAGTTACCGATTTCAAACTGAGAGGGGTAACTGCGTATCTGATGCAAACGTTCCACATAACTCTGTGAATAATTAACGTCTTCTATACTTAGATTTTCTTCAGATTGAACATCAACAAATACATCCAGGGGCTCTGCCCTGGCCTGAGTTTGTGCATCACCGCTACAAGCAGTAAAAACTATAAGACATTTAGCGATTATCGCATATTCGATCACTGTTTTCATATATCCCCATTTATACAAAGTTCAGGATATGTTAGCATCAGTGTATTACTGTGGAATATCAGTGAGATTACAAATGTGTAGCATTCAAAGAGAGAGCATATATGCCAATCCGGAGTTAACCGAATTGGCAAGAGGATTACTTGTTAGGGACAGAGAACCCTTCGATAACAATGATGTCATCGGTGTTGTAACCGTCCACAAGAGGCATACCCGTATCATCAGAGTGTTGAATACTCAGGTAAGCTTTTGTACCGTCTGCAGAAAAGATAAAACCTGTCGGTTCAGCCGATTGATCTTTTACAGAAAGAAGACGAATACATCCGTCTGTCTTGATGTCACGGTCAGCACCGTCTTTCAGACATGCCCAGATGTCACCGTTAGCGTGATCTTCGATACCGTAGATATCACCAGTTACCGGGTGGATCTCAAGGCTGTCAACCGATGTGAACTCTGCATCACCTTCTACGAAACGGTTAACGATCGTACCTGTACCGTCATTCACAAGGTTAAGTGGATCCGTATCGACAGCACACATGATCTCACCGTAGTGCTCAGCACCTTCGTTACCTGTGTTAGTCCAGCAGAAACGTACACCCGCACCTGTATAGGTCGGATCTTTGTGAAGGTCTTCCGGACGGTAATAACCAGTCGCTCCGTTTGCATCGGCGTCCGCACGTGCGGTTGCTGCACTTACAGGAATCCATGTCGCATTACCGACTTCACACCCTTGACCGGACTGAGATGTACCGTCTTTACACTGTACCTGCATCGCATATACGCTACCTGCATTTAGTGGTGACTCGGAAAGGTTAGCGATCATACCACCCGCATAAGGCGTTGTCGGAATGAACTTAAAGATTGAGCCGCCGTTTGCATCCGGGTTAGCCGTACCCGGGCGAAGCTCATCACCGGCAATCACGACACCGTTATCCAGAACTGTAAGACCTTCCCACGCCATTGTCGGAAGAGCGTCATGTTTCACGATCTTCGTCGCCGGAGCACCCAGAGAATCAACGATCGTACCTAAGGCACGGTCTGTTATTGTATGCTCAGATACGTTTAGAGGGTCGATAATCTCATAGGCCTGCCCTGTTGTCGTCTCTTCCGTTGCAAGTACTGTCCCCCATCCTGTTGTACGGATACCGTCACAACGGTGCATACCGCGAAGAATAGTCTTTACCTCACCCGTATTAAGGTCCCAGCTCTGTACAGACGGGTTTAATTTTCCTGCACCAAGATCTTCCGTACTACCTTCAATACATGCGATAAGGTGAGTCGGGTTTGCTGCCGGATAGAAGTTAAACAGGTCAGCCTTGTTAGCCGCTTCACGCGTCAAGAACCTGGCTGTCAATCCATCAGCAAGATCGATTGCATCCGCCGGTGTTACTACGTCTGCACGTGCTACGTTAGTCGTAAAACCATCTTTCTTCGCTCCGCTGAAACCAAAATATTTTTCAGAATCGACATACAATTCATCCTCTTTCTCTTTTCCGAAATCTTTAGCCGGCGAAGGAATGGTGAACCCTTCGATAACAATGATGTCATCGGTGTTGTAACCGTCCACAAGAGGCATACCCGTATCATCAGAGTGTTGAATACTCAGGTAAGCTTTTGTACCGTCTGCAGAAAAGATAAAACCTGTCGGTTCAGCCGATTGATCTTTTACAGAAAGAAGACGAATACATCCGTCTGTCTTGATGTCACGGTCAGCACCGTCTTTCAGACATGCCCAGATGTCACCGTTAGCGTGATCTTCGATACCGTAGATATCACCAGTTACCGGGTGGATCTCAAGGCTGTCAACCGATGTGAACTCTGCATCACCTTCTACGAAACGGTTAACGATCGTACCTGTACCGTCATTCACAAGGTTAAGTGGATCCGTATCGACAGCACACATGATCTCACCGTAGTGCTCAGCACCTTCGTTACCTGTGTTAGTCCAGCAGAAACGTACACCCGCACCTGTATAGGTCGGATCTTTGTGAAGGTCTTCCGGACGGTAATAACCAGTCGCTCCGTTTGCATCGGCGTCCGCACGTGCGGTTGCTGCACTTACAGGAATCCATGTCGCATTACCGACTTCACACCCTTGACCGGACTGAGATGTACCGTCTTTACACTGTACCTGCATCGCATATACGCTACCTGCATTTAGTGGTGACTCGGAAAGGTTAGCGATCATACCACCCGCATAAGGCGTTGTCGGAATGAACTTAAAGATTGAGCCGCCGTTTGCATCCGGGTTAGCCGTACCCGGGCGAAGCTCATCACCGGCAATCACGACACCGTTATCCAGAACTGTAAGACCTTCCCACGCCATTGTCGGAAGAGCGTCATGTTTCACGATCTTCGTCGCCGGAGCACCCAGAGAATCAACGATCGTACCTAAGGCACGGTCTGTTATTGTATGCTCAGATACGTTTAGAGGGTCGATAATCTCATAGGCCTGCCCTGTTGTCGTCTCTTCCGTTGCAAGTACTGTCCCCCATCCTGTTGTACGGATACCGTCACAACGGTGCATACCGCGAAGAATAGTCTTTACCTCACCCGTATTAAGGTCCCAGCTCTGTACAGACGGGTTTAATTTTCCTGCACCAAGATCTTCCGTACTACCTTCAATACATGCGATAAGGTGAGTCGGGTTTGCTGCCGGATAGAAGTTAAACAGGTCAGCCTTGTTAGCCGCTTCACGCGTCAAAAATCTCGCCGTCAATCCATCAGCAAGATCGATTGCATCCGCCGGTGTTACTACATCTACACGTGCTATATGGTCTGTGAAGCCATCTTTCTTCGCTCCGCTGAAACCCAGGTACTCTAAGGATTTACTATAGAGCTCTGACTCTTTTATAGCACCAAAGTCCAGGTTAACAGTACTATTATTATCTAAAATATCGTTTCCGCCACATCCCGTAAATGATAAGGAAGCCGCAGCAATCATCGATATAGCAAGGATCTTGTTTTTCATTTATATTTCCTCCAATAGAAATTAACGTATGATATTTTTTGTCGATTACGAAAAAAACACCAATCAGCTACAAACAAACGATATTTTGGCGACAAAACGGTGATGTTTTCATACATTTAAACGACAATCCAATTCTTTGCAGAGTAACAACAGATTTGACACTTTTATAATCTTATTTGCATAAGCTAAACTAACTTTAGTCAATTAGACTAAAAGATTGACATAGATAGAATTATTTTGTAGAATTCTAAACATAATAAGTACAAAGGAGACACTATGAATTTTCAACCACTAGGTAAACGTGTTTTAATCGAGCGCGTAGAGGAAGCGAAAACAACCGCTTCAGGAATTTATATTCCCGACAGCGCTAAAGAGAAGCCTTCACAAGGCAAGGTCCTTGCGGTAAGCAAAGAGGTAGCAGATGTTGCTGTGAATGATACGGTAGTCTTTGGAAAATACTCAGGTAACGAGTTAAGCCTTGAAGGTACGACCTATCTTGTTATCGAAGTCGACGACTTACTTGGAATCGTTAAATAATTAAAATATTATAAAGGATATATAAAATGGCAAAAGAGATAATTTTTTCAGACCAGGCTCGTAATACATTGGCAAACGGCGTTCAAAAACTAGCAGACGCCGTCAAAGTCACAATGGGACCCCGCGGTCGTAATGTGCTTATTCAAAAAAGTTTCGGAGCTCCGACGCTGACAAAAGACGGTGTTTCCGTTGCACGTGAGATAGAGCTCAAGGACACTCTGGAAAACATGGGCGCTCAACTTGTAAAAGAAGTTGCTTCCAAGACTGCCGATGAAGCAGGTGACGGTACGACTACTGCCACTGTCTTAGCCAATGCCATCTATCAAGAGGGACTTCGCAACATCACTGCGGGAGCGAACCCGGTCGAAGTCAAACGCGGTATGGACAAGGCGACGGCGGCTATTTTAGACAATCTCAAAGCAGCTTCCAAAAGTGTTTCCGATAAGACTGAGATAGCCCAGGTAGCTTCGATCTCTGCGAACTCCGATACGGCCATTGGTGATATGATCGCCGAGGCAATGGATAAGGTCGGTCAAGACGGTGTGATCACTGTTGAAGAGGCTAAGGGTATCTCTGATGAGCTTGATGTTGTCGAGGGTATGCAGTTTGACCGTGGTTACCTAAGCCCCTACTTCATCACGAACACGGAGAAGATGACGGCTGAGATCGAACAGCCATTTATCCTTCTTTTTGATCAAAAGATCTCTAACCTTAAAGACCTTTTACCTGTTTTAGAGCAGGTACAAAAGACCAACCGTCCACTTCTTATCATCGCCGAAGATGTAGAAGGTGAAGCATTGGCGACACTTGTTGTCAACAAAATGCGCGGTATTCTGAATATCTCTGCCGTAAAAGCTCCGGGCTTTGGCGATAGACGTAAAGCAATGCTTCAGGACATCGCTGTTCTTACGGGTGGACAAGTCGTATCAGAAGAGGTCGGCCGTACCCTCGAGACAACGACTATCGAAGATCTCGGCGAGGCATCACGCGTGGTTATCGATAAGGACAATACGGTTATCGTTAACGGTGCCGGTGCTAAAGCCGGTGTTGCTGCACGTATAGCCGAGATCAAAACACAGATGGAAACAACGACGTCTGAATATGACAAAGAAAAACTTCAAGAGCGTCTTGCAAAACTCTCCGGCGGTGTTGCCGTTATCAAAGTCGGTGCAGCGAGTGAGACGGAGATGAAAGAGAAAAAAGACCGCGTTGATGATGCTCTCTCGGCAACCAAGGCAGCGGTTGAAGAGGGGATCGTTATCGGTGGCGGCGCAGCCCTTATTCGTGCGGCAGCCAAGGTGGCTCTTGGCGAACTTGAGCATGATCAAAAGATCGGTGCAGAGATCATTCTTCGCGCTATTAAAGCACCGGTAAAACAGATCGCGGCAAATGCCGGTTTTGATACGGGTGTTGTAGTCAACACTATCGAGCACTCCGAGTCCGAAACAGTCGGTTTCAATGCTGCGACGGGTGAATATGTTGATATGTTTAAAGCCGGTATCATCGATCCGTACAAGGTTGAACGTGTAGCCCTGACAAACGCGACCTCAGTTGCTTCTATGCTTCTGACGACGGAAGCGGCTATTTATGATGCCAAACAGGAAGATGAGGCTCTACCGGGGCCGGATATGGGAGGCATGCCGGGAATGGGCGGAATGGGCGGAATGCCTGGGATGTAAGTTCCCGGCCTTCAAGCCAGGCTGCCCTGGGTTTCAGCAAACCTGTTGTGAACCCAGAGAAAAATGATCTCGGATAAAACCCGAGGCGATCTCTGCTTACGAACAAGAGTAGTGATACCGGGCCTCTATCTGAAATCAGACTGGATACCTTCGACCTAAACCTTTCTCAAAAAAAACCAATAACGACAATACGGCTCTCCCCCTATCCAAAATCAAAAAAAAATAGTACAATGTTCTAATACACAGGATAGGAAAATCGATGAAAAGAATTACACTCACAAGCTTACTCCTCTTAAGCACTCTTCTTGAAGCGGTGAATTTTGACACCTTTATCGGTGTCGAAGCAGGAAGCACAGAACTCAATCTTCAGCATAGCGATTTTGAACGGGGGGAAAGTTTCGGTGCACGTATCGGTTTTGTCAAAAATACAGGCCGTGTATTTATAAATGCAAACACAACGAATCTCGATACAGCAGACCTTAATACCTTTGCGGTAAATTTTGATGCGATCACCCCAAGCCAGTACCGTTTCAATGACTATTTTGCGCTTCGCGGTTTTCTTGGTGTCCATGGCGGTCTCGCACAGCTTAAGCTCGATAACTTCAATGATGACGAAGGCGGAATGGGCGGCGGACAGGCGGGCGTCTTTTTAGACTTTCCTTACGATATCAGCCTTGAGATCGGATACAAGGCAACCTGGGCAGCTCTGGATGTAGGAGTCCAATCGGTAAAAAACTATCAAATGATTTATGCTGCCTACAACTATACATTTTAGAGCCCCTTCCCTTAGAGATATCTAAGTCAGATCTCTAAGCCCCCTTTTTCTCTTATAAGGCTATAATTTCAAAACAAAACTGAGATGCTTGTGCTAAAAGCAGAAAGTCATTTCAGACAATTTAATTTTAAGGACCCCAATGCTTGTAGCTCCAAGTATCTTATCGGCTGATTTCGGCAATCTGGCACATGATGTAAAAGCGATTTGCGAGGCAGGGTGCGATATCGTGCATGTAGATGTTATGGATGGACATTTTGTACCAAACCTCACTATTGGTCCCGTAGTGGTCTCAGCCGTCGCTAAGGCAGCGACAAAACCCCTTGATATCCATCTGATGGTTGAAAACAACACCTTTTTTGTCGACCTTTTTGCCCCCCTCAAACCGGGATACATCACTTTCCATATAGAAGAGGAAAAAAATCCCCACCGCCTTGTCCAGTATATACGCGAACTGGGTATCAAGCCCGGTGTCGTTTTAAATCCCCACACGCCCGCTGAAGCGGTTGAATATCTGCTTCAAGACCTGGAGATGGTACTCGTTATGAGCGTTAACCCCGGCTTCGGCGGCCAGAAGTTCATCCCTAATGTCCTAGAGAAGATCAAGCGTCTAAAGACGCTTCGCGATCGTATCAACCCCGACTGCCTTATCCAGATTGACGGCGGGGTGAACGATCAAAACATTGAGATGCTTCGCGACGCCGGTGTTGATGTCTGTGTAGCAGGCTCTTATGTCTTTAAACACGACTCGTATGAAACTGCCATCAACAAGCTGAAGGTATAGGGAAAATACGTTGAGAGTCAAGATTTGCGGGATAACCTCACTTAAGGATGCCAAAGAGGCAATAAGCTCAGGGGCAGATGCCCTTGGCTTTGTCTTTTATAAGGAGTCGCCTCGCTACATAACTCCGCAAGATGCCCACTCAATCATTTCACAACTTCCCCCTTTCATAGAGAAAGTCGGTCTTTTTGTAAACGAAGACGCTCAGAGCATCAATGCCATGGCGAAGGCTTCTGGTATCACCCTTATCCAACTTCATTTTGATGTCACGGACGCGTTTTGCCACGCACTCGAACACCCTTATATAAAAGTCGTCCGTGCCCAATCGGCAAATGAGATCCTGAAAGAGCAAAACAGCTATCGTTTGGTTGATGCTCACTGCGAAGCTTACGGGGGAGTGGGAAAACGATTGAACCTTGAATGGTTTGACGGCGTCGACTGTTCTAAGATCATCCTCGCGGGTGGTCTCACTCCGGAAAATGTTAAAGAGTGTCTCCCATATGGTTTTTATGCCCTTGATGTCAGTTCCGGAGTGGAAGCATCAAAAGGCATCAAAGACCCTCAAAAAGTCTCTGCTTTTATTAATGCGGCCAAATGTTAAGTAAACTCGACACCGCCCTTTCTCAAAAAGGCATAAGCCGAACTAGGTTTTTTAAGGCCCTCAATAAGTTTGGCGACCCTGACCTTATCATCGAACTTCTTCGCGCTCAAGGCCTTCCACTCTATGAGCATCAAGGCAAGTTTATCTATAAAACAGCCATACAGCCTCTCAACCACGGAAAGTTCTGTATCATGGATATAGAGACCAACGGGTCCAAACCAATGCGGGGTGATACTATCATCGAGCTAGGCGCGGTGATGTTTCAAGACGATCATATCATAGATCAGTTCGAGTCCTTTGTCCAATGTGACAAGATTCCCCCCACTATCCAGGAACTTACAGGCATAAACCTAGAAGACACCAAAGATGCTCCGTCCCTAAAAGAGGTCATGTACAAGTTTAAAGAGTTTTTGGGCCAGGCCGTGTTCGTCGCTCATGACGTACGTTTTGATTACAAGTTTACCTCCGCAATGATGGAGCGTGTTGGTCTCGAACCTCTGGCCAATAGAAAGCTTTGTACCTTTGAACTGGCACAAAGGACTTTAGAAAGTGAAAGATACGGTCTTAAATACCTGAATGAGAAAATGGACCTCCATCAGGAAGCAGACCATCACCGGGCCCTGTCCGATGCTATTACAGCACTGGAGCTCATGAAAAGATCATTAAAAAGAGTGCCAAAAAAAGTCACGACTGTTGAAGCTCTTATACGCTTTTCGAAAGAAGCGGCCAGACTGCCTAAGTTGAAAAAAGAGAAAACTGTCGAAGTAGATAATCAAGAAGAGTGAGGATTCAAGCTTGCCCCTTGTAAAGAAGCCTTATTCTGTAACTGTCTCTTATACACATCTGACGCTG
>CAXGZT010000008.1:0-26303 GCA_964014335.1 uncultured Campylobacterales bacterium
GATCAATGTGGGTCTCGTGGGCTCGGAGATGTGTATAAGAGACAGGTCTTATTCAGTATTGTCGGATTGATCTGGTGGTACCTGAGCGCGAAGACGGTAAAAAAGTAAAAAAAGAGAATTCTCCCTTTTTGATCCTCTTATCTCTGCAGCAGGCTCTTGCTTCGATAAGGACAGGTCGAGACGAGTTTCAGCATGGGATAAAACTCTTTATCCTCCTGTGAATAATGGTTATATGAGGCTGTCCCATCATCGTCCAGGGTAACACTCACGACCCTGCCCACTGTAAGCGCCGTCCAAGAGACCTCGTCTGATACTTTTACCGCTTTTTTAGCATTAGGGTCACGAATCAAATAACTTTTACCGTCTTTTGCATGTTTGACGACATAGGCAAAAATATTACTTCCAATCTTGCCGATGACATACTGGACACTCCCCTCGACATGAACCTTTTCTCCCGTAGATGGCTCAGCTGTCACCAGCTCTCCGCATTCCGAAGCCACCATTTTGTTGTAGGCCAGGGCCTTCATACGGTAAGCTTCAGCCTTTAGCCTAGCTATTTTCGCACGTTTAAGTGCCTGCTGCTGTTTGATCGCAGCGACACGCGCTTTCTCTTCCTCTTTATCTTTGTTTATCCAAAACTCATAATATTCGTACGACTTGTAACGCTTCGTATTTTGAAGCGGAAGATTATGCTGTTTTACAAAGAACATCTCCTCTTTTGTCGGTGACCTTTCCAGGATCGGGAATAAAAGAGCAAAGTTTTTGCGGTCTGCATTGATCATCGACTCCTGGGACTTCTTTTCCATTCGTTTTTGAATATCGAGTTTTTGGCTGTCTGCCTGTCTCAATTTTGAAACATACTCCAAGGAGAGGTCATTGTCCTTATATTCATCCGCCAAATATCCGGAGATCATGCTAAGTTCCAGTAAGTGGACATAATCCTTACACTTTTTATTGATAAGCGTGAACTCTTTGCTCTTCGCTTCCAATACCTTTTCGCATGACAGCTGAAACTGAAACAGGGGCTCAGCAAAGAGGATAAAGGCTCTGGGATGTTTGGTGAACTTCTTGTTCATAAACTCTACCGCCTCTGAAGGCAGAACATCTTTGCGTAGCAGAACTGCAATGGTGTTATAACTCAGACCCGTCTTCTTCCAGCGGGAAGCGTTTTTTGGAGAAAGCCCCAAAGCTTTCCAGTCTTCCGCCTCTTCTTCATCAATCTTTACCGCCAGCCAGCGTTTACGCTCGGCTTCTTTCTGAATTTTTAACTCTTCTTCCGGATCAATCACCGGTTCGGCCCGGTAGCTCCTTTTATAAGAGTTTTTTTTACGCTCTTCAAGTTTTTTCACAGTCGTGGCAAATATCAGCTCTTGACGCTTTTGCATATCTTGACGAATCTGCGTAAATTCGTTTGGTTCAGGTTCAGTACTGCAGCCCATACAGAAGAGAAAAAGCAGAGTCGATAAAGATATTCTTGTATGCATAAAGTTCCTCTATTCTATTTTTGCTTATAGTATAGCATTGCTTTTTAGAAATTTCCAACAAAAAGCAAAAAATAATAAAATATACCAGGAGGTCATGAAAGAAATACTTTTCTGGGGAGGGGCTTGAATCAGTCCTGCCGATTCAAGTAAGCGCTTGTCAAAAGAGGGTCTCTTGATTTCTGAAATGGGTATTGCGGTTTTCTAAAGTCCGCTTTGCTTCTCTAAAGTCCGCTTTGCTACTCTAAAGTGCGTTTTACTTCTCTACCTTAGGGCCTGCTGCCGAATAATCAAACTCGCTGCTTTCATCATCATAACGCTTGAAGTTCTCAATAAACATTTCTGCAAGTTTGTCACGTGTTTTTTCGTACTCTTCTCTGTTTTCCCAAGCAATACGCGGATTTAAAACAGCCGTATCAACACCGTTCAATGTTTTAGGGATCTTGAGGCGAAAGGTATATGTTGTATCAAACTCGCACTCGTTGATCGAACCATCCAAGATCGCATTGATACATGCGCGTGTATTTTTGATACTCATCCGTTTGCCCACACCGTAGGCACCACCGGTCCAACCCGTGTTGACAAGGTATACATTGACACCGTGCTTATCAATCTTCTCACCAAGAAGCTTTGCGTAAACTGTCGGGTGCAAGGGTAAAAAAGCTTCTCCGAAACATGCAGAGAAAGTTGCAACCGGTTCAGTGATCCCGCGCTCTGTCCCCGCGACTTTTGCCGTATAGCCGCTTAAGAAGTAGTACATCGCCTGCTCTTTGGAAAGCTTAGACACCGGCGGAAGGACACCAAAAGCATCCGCTGTTAGGAAGATGATGTTTTTAGGATGGCCGGCCTGAAGTGCAGGAACATGATTAGCAATATGCTCAATCGGGTAGGAGACACGTGTATTTTCTGTTTTTGATTTATCAGTATAGTCAACGTGACCGCCATTGGTTACGACGTTCTCAAGCAGAGCATTTTTACGAATAGCCCCGTAGATCTCCGGTTCAGACTCTTGATCGAGGTCGATGACTTTTGCATAACATCCACCCTCAAAGTTAAAGACACCTTCGTCATCCCAGCCATGCTCGTCATCACCGATCAAAGCACGGTTCGGATCTGTTGAAAGTGTTGTTTTACCCGTTCCTGAAAGACCGAAGAAGAGGCAGGTGTCACCCTCTTTACCCACATTTGCGGAACAGTGCATTGCCATCTTTTTCTCTAACGGCAACCAGTAGTTCATCATAGAGAAGATACCCTTCTTCATCTCACCGCCGTACCAGGTACCTCCGATGATCGCAGTATTCTCTTCGACGTTGAAAAGAACGAAGACTTCAGAGTTCATCCCCATCTCTTTCCACTTGTCATTGACCACCTTACACGCATTAAATACCGTGAACTCCGGTTTAAACCCGGCAAGCTCTTCCTCTGGAGGACGGATAAACATGTTCTTGACGAAGTGCGACTGCCATGCGATCTCAGAGACAAAACGGACAGAACGCTTTGAAGCCGCTGATGCGCCGCAATATACGTCTGTTACATAGATATCCTTGTTTGAAAGCTGTCTCTTAGCGACTTGAAGAAGTTCCTGAAAGATCTCGGCGCTGATAGGCTGATTGACATCTCCCCATGCGATATACTTATTTGATTCAGCCTGGTCCACAAAATATTTATCTTTTGGACTTCGCCCGGTAAAGATACCGGTATCTACTGTCGTGGCACCGTTTGAAGTCATTTCACACTCGCCGTTTTTAAGCTCGTGGTCGATTAATTCGTCAAAACTCAGATTATAAAAAACCTGTCCTATATTTTCTAACTCTAAATTTTCAAGACCTGCTGGTTTCATGGTTTTTTATACCTTATTTAATACATTTTAAACATAATAATGACTCTTATGTTTGCTTTTGCTTAAAATCAATCAGATTCATTTCAAGCATTTTTGTTGGCGAAATTATAGCGACTCATCTCTCAAATACAAAGAAAAAAATGGATTTTATCAAAATAATAGGGTATTTTCTTGAATAAGCCAAATTTAGCAGATAAAAACATATATAATTATATACTGTTTTTTAAAATATCCTAAAAAAGATAATTTAATTCTAAACCCTTTTGAACGCGATGTTCATCTGCCGACCATTATTTTGTTTACTGTCTACCCTTGCAGAAGAGAGTCACGCTATAGGCTTTGAACATCGCCATAAGCTGATCCCCCTTTTCTATCCCCAGGTCTTGATAACTTTTGAATGTGATGCGCGATGTCAAATATTGATCTTGGCATAAGAGGAGTGTCAAGAGGACATCCTCTCCATCTATCCTGATATCTTTGACTTCACTCTTCAACTTGTTTCTGCTGCTGATCTCATGCTCTAACGACCTGCTGACAGACACGGCTTCTGACTCAATCAAAACGGAGATCATAGAACCCACGCTGAGCTTGTTGATCTGCACAAAGGAGAAGGGCGCCTGTACGTTTATCATATCCCCGCATAAAAGCCTAAGTTCCAAGGTGGCATTTTTTCCATGAACAGATATCTCTGCGACTTCAGCATCTATACGGGAAAAACTAAATGTTTTCTCCTTCTCATCCTCTAAATAATTGAAAGACTTTTCTAAGGTATGAAGATGCTTTTGGTGCAGGGCATTAACCTCTTCATACGTGTGCATAAGCTCTTTTGCATATGCCGTGACGATCGTTCCGCCTCCGCCTTTACCGCCGCTGACCTTTTGCACAAGAGCCTTTGGTGCTAAAGAGTTCATCCTATCGATCCATTCCCAAGCTGTTTTGTACGTCACTCCTGATGCTTTTGCCGCTTTTGAGATCGATCCGTACACCATGATACTTTCGAGAAGTTGTACTCTTTTAAGACTCAGAAAGTTCTCTTCCTCTTTGCGCAAGACAAGGTCAGACAATAATGTATATCCAGAATTATTCATAAAGGTAGTATATTTAAGTATATAGCGCCTGTCAAGGAAAATCTACGGACTTCTTATCTTGCGATACTCTTTTTACCCGACTCAACGATCATAATTAAGCAGAATATTTGATTGTACTGCCTATAATTGTATCTACAACTAAAATAGTGAAGGGGTCAAGATGCATACCTTAGATGACTCACTCGGTTTTCAAGTCAATATGGCAGCCAATGCCATGAAAAACCGATTTAACACCTTTTTAAAACCCTATGGCCTTACCTCCGAACAGTATGTGATAATGAAATCCATAGATGAAAACGCCAATATCAGTCCCACGCAACTCTCTGAGATAACCTTCAAGGACAAGACGACCATCACCCGCATGATCGACACGCTTGTCAAGAACGGGATGCTGGTACGTGTCCCCAAGCAAGATGACCGACGTGCCTATAGGATCCAATGGAGCAGTAAGGGGAAGAGCATCATGCAGGAGATTCTGCCTATTACCGAAGATGTTATAGAAAAGTTACGCTCCCAATTCTCGGCCAAAGAGCTCGAAACCTTTTTGAGTATTCTTGAAAAGCTAAAGCAAACCCCATGCCTGGAGACCCTCTAATGAGATCTATACTGCTATTAATCTTCTTGTCCCTGCCGCTTCTCGCCTCGGTCGTAACGCAGAAACTTGAACGGGGCCAGCTTTCTCAGAGACAAAACTTCAACGGAACACTAAGCTTTAACGAAAAAGCGCGTCTCGCTACAGAAAGCGAAGGGCTTATCACCAGGCTTTATTTTGACGAGGGTGATTATGTCAAAAAAGGCCAGGTTCTTTTAGAGACCGATGCACAGATTCTTAATGCCGATATCCGAGCGACCAGGGCTTCTATCAAAGAGGTGGAGTTCTCGCTTGAGAGAGCAAGGCTGGACTTCAAACGATACGAGGCCCTTCTTGCCAAAGGGAGTGTCTCTCAACAGAAATATGACGAGTTTTATTTTCAAAAGATGCAGTTGGAGCAAAAACTTATCTCCCTGGAGTCTTCGCTACAAGCCCAAACTATCTCAAAAGCAAAAAAGAGTCTGCGCGCTCCTTTTGACGGCTACATAACTCAGCGCCATATCCAGGTAGGCGAATGGCTCAAAGAGGGGAGCACAATCGCTCTATTGGTCAACCCAAGCAAGATCGACATTATCGTCCACCTGCCCTCAGACTATATAAGCAGTATCTCGAAAGAGAAAACGGTCACGGTCTCAATCAATAATAAAGCGTATAAGGCAAAGGTGGTCGGAGCCCTTCTCAGCGGCAATCAAAAAACACGCACCTTCCCTCTTAAACTGCGCCTGTTTCCTACAAAAGACACCTTCTTTGATGGGATGCAAGCCCGCATCTCTTTGGAAAAATCCAAGAAGAAAGATGTTTTCCTAGTCTCCAGAGACGGTCTTATCAAACGTTTCGGAAAGGATGTCGTTTTTATTGTAAAAGACAATAAGGCAGAGATGATAGCCGTTGAGATCATCGGTTTTGAAGGGAAGAAGGTCGCTCTCTTCTCGGAAAAGCTTCGCATTGGCGATGATGTGATCATCAAGGGTAATGAGCGTATCTTCCCCAATCAAGAGATCCGAAAATGATACGCTTTTCCCTCCTTAAACCCGTCGTCATCATGGTCGGAGTCTTTTTGATCCTGATCTTCGGTTTTATAGCCCAAGAGCGTCTTCCCCGTCAGCTCACTCCTAATGTCGTCCAGCCGGAGATTGCGGTCAATACGCTTTGGCCGGGAGCCAGCCCAAAAGAGATCGAACGTGATATCATCCAGGAGCAGGAGCTTGTCTTAAAAAATACCCCGGGCCTTGAAAAATATGAGTCTAAGGCAAAAGACAACAGCGGTTCGCTTACGCTGACGTTTAAACTGGGGGTTGACATCAATAAGGCTATGCTGGATGTTTCCAATAAGCTGAACGAGGTCGATGATTATCCTGAAAATGTAGAAAAACCTGTTATCAAGGCTACAGGAGAGACCGCATCACCCGTTATATGGACGATGCTTCAGACCCTAGAGGGCAACCCTATAGATATCGACCACTATAAGACTTACCTGGAAAACGAGGTGCGCGAGCATTATGAACGCATTCCGGGTGTTGCCGAACTCTTTATGCGCTCGGGGACCAATGATGAGATGCAAGTCCTTTTAAACAGCGAGAAGATGGCCGCGTACAGCTTAAGTATAGATAAGATCATCTCTGTCATCCAGCGTAACAATGTCGATATCTCGGCAGGTTCTATGGATGTAGAACGACGCTCTTACCGCATTCGCACTACTTCGCAGTACAAGACTCCTCAGGATATCAAAGAGCTTATCCTTATCTCAAACGGCAACCAAGAGGTTCGTCTGGACGACATCGCCGATGTCCGTTACGGGTACGCCAAAAAATCTTCCATTTCACTCGTAGACGGGATCAAAGGGCTTATTATCGGTGTTAAACCCGAAGGTGATGCCAATATCGTAAGACTCACCGATGATGTCGAGGCCATGGTCAATAGGCTTAATGAAACCCAGCTCAAAGAGATGGGGCTGATGATCAGATGGCTAAATGACAAGCGCGATTATATTCAAGGTTCCATCGACCTTGTCCAACAGAACATCCTAGTCGGCGGTATCTTGGCCATCATCGTTCTACTGATATTTTTACGCGCCGTCTCCTCTACTGCAGTCATCGCCCTGGCTATTCCCATCAGTATCATCGCGACCTTTATCATCTTGGAACTTTTAGGGCGAAGCCTTAATACGATCTCCCTAGCGGGTATCTCTTTTTCCGTCGGTATGCTCGTTGACAGTGCTATCATCGTCTTGGAGAACATTGACCGGCACAAGAAGATGGGCAAGAAGTTTTTTGATGCGGCTTATGACGGTACTACGGAGGTTTGGGGTGCCTTAATCGCTTCCGCCTTGACGACCATCGCCGTTTTTCTTCCCATCATCTTCTTGGAAAACGAGGCGGGACAGCTCTTTAAAGATATTGCTATTGCTGTAACCGCAGCGGTCAGTTTTTCACTTTTTGTTTCCATCTCCGTCATTCCGATGTTATGGACTCAACTCATGAAGCTCTCTTCACACGAGAGCTATCAGTTTAAAGAGAAAGAGTCCCTTACCATCAGGTTTGGTCATACTGTCAATAATAAGATTATGCATTATGTCCAATGGACGCTTCAAAGCAGCAGCCATCAGATCACGACCGTCACCCTTCTCATTCTCTTTTCGATCTCCAGCTCCTGGTTCCTCTTTCCGAAGATGGAGTATCTCCCTCAAGGCAACAGAAACCTCATATTCAACATAATGATACCTCCGCCGGGTCTCTCCTATCAAGAAGGCAAGGCGATCGGAGAGAGCATCTATGAAAAACTCGAGAAATACACCAAGGCGGACGTAGACGGATATCCACAGATAGAAAGGATCTTTTATGTGGCCGGCGGCGACTTTATGCTCTTTGGCGCACTGACAAAAGACCCAAGCAGGGCCGCCGAACTCATTCCCGTGTTAAAAAAGGTTGCCAACTCCTATCCCGGCATCTTTGGTATCTCCAAACAGGCCGGCGTGTTTGAGCGCGGTCTGGGAAAAGGGCGTACCGTCGATATAGATATCAGCGGAAACTCCATAGAAGAGATTGCCGAAACCGGCGCCCAACTCTTCGGCACTCTGCACCAGACGATCAAGGGCTCGCAGATCAAGCCCGAGCCCTCTATAGAACTGCTCTTTCCGGAGGTCAAGATCATCCCCGACCATGAACGTCTCAACACGGTGGGGCTTGACGCCAGAGCCCTGGGAATTATTGCCGATGTGCTCATGGACGGGCGAAAGATCTCAGAGTTCAAAGAGGATGGGAAGAAAAAGATAGACCTGATCATCAAGGCCGACCAAAAAGATATCACAACACCGGAAGAGCTCTACAACTCTCTTGTCTCTACCCCTACGGGCGACCTTGTCACCTTTGATTCACTCTCTTCTCTGGAAAGAAGTACCAGCATAAGTGTTATACGCCACCTGGGCGGAAAACGTACCATCACCCTTCAGGTCACGCCCCCAAAAGAGATGACCGTTCAAGAAGCCATCGAGGTGATTGAAACCAGGGTACTTCCCCAAGTCACCAACAAAAACCTCTCTATCAAACTCACCGGTACGGCCGATAAACTTCTCGAAACTGTCTCAAGCATGAAGTGGAACCTAAGTCTGGCCGTTGTGATCACCTATCTTTTGATGGCGGCTCTGTTTGGAAACTTTTTCTATCCTCTTATTATCATGGTCACCCTCCCCCTTGCTGCTGCAGGAGGATTTATCGGACTAAGCCTGACCAATACCTTCCTCTCTCCTCAAGCCTTGGATGTATTGACGATGTTAGGCTTCATCATCCTGATCGGGATAGTCGTCAACAACGCGATATTAATCGTGCACCAGAGCCTTAATCTTATCCGTAATCATGCTCTGGAGCATAAAGAGGCTGTTATAGAGGCCACTCATTCCCGTCTGCGCCCTATCTTTATGAGTACATTCACCTCTTTGTTTGGGATGCTGCCGCTCATATTGGCCCCGGGCCCGGGTTCGGAGTTCTATAGAGGACTGGGCTCTGTCATCACGGGCGGTCTGGCATTTTCAACCCTCTTTACTCTCTTCGTCATTCCCGCACTCTTGCTTTTTGCCATCAGGATGGAAAAGACGGGTGGGAAAAATGAGAAGAGAGAGACAGAAGGAGACAGAGTATGAAAAAAATAGCGTTGACCTTCTTGTCGGCTCTCTCTCTTCTTGCTTTGGACATGAACGAGGCCATAAATCGAGCCATGAAGAACAATCCCGGTCTCAAAGAGAAGGAGCTCCTTTTCAAGGCCTCCAGAGAGGAGACAAATATCGCCAGAGCCGGTTTTAGGCCGAGCCTGGACCTCTCTTATGGATACAACCAGTTTTCCCAAAAGAACTTTGTGGGTGCGGACAGTGCATCAGCAGCTGACGCAAGCTTAGAATATAACCTTTTTAACGGCTTTTCCGACAGATTCAACCTTAAAAGCCAAGAAGAGAACGAACATGTTGCACGATATACGCATGAGGCACTCAAAGCCGATCTCAGACTGCAGGTCTACCTGGCCTATATCAACTTTTTGCGATCACGGCAACAGATTATCGTCTCTAAAAATACGATTAAACTTCTGCAGCAGCAGCTGAGTGATGCCAGGAACTTTTATAAAGAAGGTCTCTTTGCAAAAAACGACTACCTGCAGGTCGATGTCGAACTCTCCTCCGCCAAGCAAGCCCTTCTGCGCTCAAAACAGAATGTCAAACTGGCCTTTTATAAGCTAAAACGTCTGCTTGGTGCACAGCTTCAAATAGATGAGAGTATTGAAGAGCTCTCAAGAAGACAAAAAGAGATCTCCCCTTCTCTGTTAAAGGAGAAGATGCTAAGAAACCGGAGTGAACTCAAACTCTTGCGGGCTCAAAAAAGAGTCCTCAACTACTCCTATAAAGCCTCTGCTTCAAACTATTATCCCAAGCTTGATGCCAAACTAACCTACCAGATGGCGGGAGAGGACATCTTTCCCGACGGAGGAACGACTTTCCAGATCCACGATCAGAGTACCGCCACACTCAATCTCAGTTGGAACCTTTATAGAGGCGGAGCCGACGAAGCTGAACGGACCTCGCTCTTATATCAGGAGAGTGCGAGCAATGAACGTCTTAACTCACTCTATCTTGAGCTGGACTTCCAACTCGAGCAGGCCACCGAAGCGTATGAACTGGCTAAAAATCAGATCACAGTTGCACAAAAAGCGCTTGAACAGGCAAAAGAGAACTTTAGGATCACCAAAGATCAATATGACGCCAACATCGCTAACACCAGCCTAATGCTGGACGCACAGAGATTTTTGGCCCGGACGCAGGTAGATTATTATGCTGCTTATTTTTCCCTGTATGATGCGATGGGAGAGATCGAGCGGGTGGTCGAAGAAAAGATATTTTAAAGGGCTCGGCCTTAAGTTTTCTTATCGCCCGGAGAGAACTATAAAAAGATCCCAAAAAGTATAAACAGGAGTAAAGAGAGACTTCCGCTGAAAAGGGCATAGGGCAGTTGGGTCCGGACGTGCTCGATATGGTCGCAATCTGCTGCCATAGAAGAGATAATCGTCGTATCTGAGATTGGCGAGCAGTGGTCTCCAAAGACGCCCCCTGAAACCACCGCGGCAATCACGAGCGGTATGTTTGCATCCAATACGGCTGCCATCGGCAGGGCTATCGGGATCATTATGCTAAAGGTCCCCCAGGATGTTCCCGTTGAAAAAGAGATCAGGGCTGCGATAATAAATACCAATCCCGCAAGATAAGAAGGGTTCAAAACACCCTCTACCAAAGAAGCCAGATAGGGACCTGTATGCAGTTCAACCGTCACCTCCCCTAAGGCAAAAGCCAGCAGTAAAATCGCCCCGATTCCGACCATATCCCCGGCTCCTGCTTTCAACTCTTTAAAATAGTTTTCAAAAGACATCACGCTTTTTAAACGGTAGTAGAAGGCTATGAAGACCAGGGTTAAAAGAACAGCATAAAAGATGGAAGAAGAGCCGCTTCCTTCCAATATGTTTCCCTCTCCGCTTAGGTATAAAAACAGAGGCACGGATAAGAGCATAAGAGCTATAGGATAAAACATTGCTTTCATCGTCCCCTTCATCTGCGCATCTGCTATATCGCACTCCTCTTCATTTTCCAAGGCCTCTGATTCGGCTTTTTTCATCGGACCAAAATCTTTATCCGTGTAGATAACGATAAAAAGAACGATCATAGTCATTAAGGCGTAAAAATTCAGAGGAATCGCATGTACCAGGAGGGAGAGCTTGTTTCCTTCTATCACCCCTTCGGCAATCTGCACCCCTATCAGCCCCAACAGCAAAGCACCCCAGCCGTTAAAAGGAAAAAGAGAACATACCGGAGATGATGTACAGTCGCACAGGTAAGCAAGTTTGGCCCTGGATATCTTATAACATTTTGCCAGCGGCTTGGTCAGCGTCCCTACGACTAAGGCCGTAATGGAAGACTCCAGAAATATGAGTATACCGACGAAATAGCCCATCAGAAGAGTGTCTCTTTTACTCTTGATACGCTTTTTTCTAACATAATGGATAAAGGCCTCAATCCCGCCAGACGTAGCGATAAGACGGATGATTGCGCCTACCATAATGACAAAAAACAGGGTCTTTATTTTCCAAGCCTCGTTGAACTGCGAAAGTACTCTTTCGATGCTCACCGGAATCAGTTCGATCAAGTCGCCGCCCAAGAGAATAAGTTCACCCAAGACGATACCGCTAAGCAGAGATATGAAAACTTGTCGGGTAAGAAGAGCCATGAAAATAGCCAAAACGGGAGGGAGGAGAGAAAAAAAACTTAAATTTTCGATCTTATAGATCCATTACGTATGAGGTGATACCTGCGCGTCCAAACTTTTCTAGATAATAGTTGCTTTTTTTCTCTTCTTTGGCTGTAAAACCCATCTTCTCATAAGCGAGCTGTGTCTCGATAGAACCGATTTCAATCCCTGTCTGAGCTCTTCTGAAACCCTTAAGACGGGCATTTAAAAGTACTTTTTTAACCAACTCTTTCACAACACCAAGTCCGCGAAACTTCTCTTTGGTAATCATAAAATCAAGAACGAGAGTGTTTTTTTCTATATCGGGTTCACACATCAGATAGGCGGAAATGCGTTCCTTGTAATCCCCCTGGCATCCCATACCTTCCAAAGCCAGGCTCATCTGGTCCCATGAAACCTTATATCCGTCGTAGCCGCACAGGGCTCCGGCAGGCTCTCCATCCACTTCTGCGATCAAAAAATTACTGTAATGGCAAATGGTTTTAATCTCGTTAGTAATAAGCATCTTTAAAGTTTTAGTCGTATCATCCGCCGGCGAAAATATAAGATCAAAGACACCCTGTTTTTTACCTGCACGCGAAGACTCCAAAATAGCCCAAGCGATAAAGTCTAGATCTTCAACTGTTGCTGCGCGAATTTTCATTATTATTTCCCTAATACTCGAAAGTCTGTAAATTACGATTATGGTATTATACTTATCTTTAAATAAAACTAAGTTATTGATATTATTATGAAAAAATTTCTGCTGCCTTTTATCGCCCTGAGTCTGCATGCTCATATCATCATCCCGCAAAACACCCAACAGCTTCTCGTCGTTTCGAGTGAGGGCTTTGACAATAGCAGGGCAAGCTTGGATGCCTACGAGAAGAGGGGTGAGGTTTGGCAGAAAGCTTTAGACACGATAGAGGTCACTCTTGGCCGAAACGGTTTGGCCTGGGGAGAAGGCTTAAAAAAGATACAACATAATGAAAACGAACCCATAAAATACGAAGGTGACGGAAAGTCTCCCGCAGGCCTTTTTACCTTGGAAAGCTTTTTTGGATATAACAAAAGAGAGTTCAGTTTCCCCTACTTGCAAGTCGAGGAATCGACACTCTGTATAGATGACAGCGATTCCCCCTTCTATAATCAGATCATTCAAACCCGAAACAGCGAGGAGTTTAAAAGCTTTGAGTACATGAAACGAGAAGACAAGCTCTACAGCTTAGGCGTTGTCGTGGGGCATAATAAAGGGAATCTAAAAAAAAGAGGTTCATGTATATTTATTCATATCGCAAAACAGACCGCAGCAGATATTGCCTCAAAAAATCCACACATCCTGCCTACCGCAGGATGCACTGCCATGCAGGAAGAGCGGCTTCTGAAACTCATGAAATGGCTCGACAAGTCTAAACGGCCCCTGCTTCTTCAACTGCCCAAGGCTTATTTACAAAAAGGTTTTAAATAACTACTGATTGCATCCGGCCTCTGCTTCAAACAACTTCTTTCCGACATAAGGCCTGATACGTCCATGCCATTCAATATAGCGCATTGAGTCACGTCCGCACGAACTGGCCGCGGCCTTGTCGTACGACTTCATCTGTTTGATGGCATCACGAAGGGAACAGCTGTCATACCCGCTTTCCAAGACCCTGATCATCCAATAGTTTATCGCTGTAATATCGTTTAGACAAGCCATCTGAGCCTTATCCTCGCTCTCGCGCAACGTATAAAGTTCATCTTTTAAATTCACCAAACTCATTGTGTAATACTCAAGTTTTGTAGGAGGTTTCCTAATCGGTACAGACTCCTTTGTCTTCTCATGGGAAAGAGCAGGTTCTCTCATTACCTCAGGTTTCTCTTCACTCTTTACAAGCAGAAGCGCTTCTGCTGCTGCGGGAGAACTCTCTTCAACATGAGCCGGACCGGAATCGGATACAGGAAGCGCGTTCTTTGCCGACTCCTGTTTTTTTACATCTTCTTCTATCGCCCTAATAAGCTGCGGGCCCACTGCAAACCCAGCCTTTTTTATCCGCTTTAGACTCTGGAGATCGCCTTTTTGATATAAACGTTGGATCTCTTTTTCCAGCTGCAGGGCTATGGCTTCGTTTCTATTGCTCAAGCCCCTTAACTCTTTGGCATATGATTTAATCATAGCCTTATCCAAAAGAAGTTCCGGATCTTCTTTCACCCTGTCCAAGGCGAACCCTTTCTGCATCGTCCTATTCGCATCAAAACAGTAGGCTTCCAAGAGTTCTGGCCTGTCCTTGTAGATATCCAAGTCTTTTATCTGTGCATACTTTTCCATGTTCTCATAAACAGCATCCCCTGCAGAAGAAAACGTATGCGGAAATTCTGAAGCATACGACAGTGCTGTAATAAAAAAGAGAGCGATCAGACGCATTTTTCCCCTTTATGGATAAAATTATGATTTAAACTCATTAAGACGCTGTTCCAGTGCATAAGAGTGTTCTACAATGGTTTGAACCGTGGTGTGTACCTCATGGATGATCTCTTCACTTTGCGTTGAGAGTTTCGTAACATCGTCCATATTTTCAATAAGCGTCTTTGTCCTGGATGTAATCGTTGTCGCTAACTTGGCAGCATTTTGCGCATAATTGATAGTCTGTTCCATCGAAGACTTCGTTGAAGAGGTTTGTACCTGCAGTTCCTGACTGATAGTACTGATATCTGCCATCTGTTCAGCACTCTCCTTCATCTCTCCGCTCGTATCAGAGATGGATTGTACCACAATATTTATCGTTGCATTGATCTCCGACAGGGATTTTTGCGTTCGTTCAGCGAGTTTTCTCACCTCATCCGCAACAACGGCAAAGCCACGTCCGTGCTCGCCCGCTCTGGCCGCTTCGATAGCTGCATTGAGGGCCAGCAGGTTGGTCTGGTCGGCAATATCATTGATCACCGTCAAAACCTCTTTAATCTGGTTTGCATCTTCATTCAACTGCATCAGTTTATCTGAAAAGTCCACCTGCTTTACACTTGCGTTCCCCACATAATCAGAGATGGACGAGAGTCCGACCATCATCTCTTCTAGGCCTTGAGCCGTCTGCTTTAGATCCTCTGCCGTTTTTATCGCGGCATCTTCACTCTCATCCAGAGAGTCGCTTATCTCTAAAACAAGTGTATTTGAATTCTTCGTGAGCTTGTGCTGCTCTCCGATCTGCCCTGTTATCTTTTGAGACAGGGTATCCAGCTCTTCTGCCGAACATACTGAAGATGTCACCGTTTTTTTGGCAATATTGACCACTTCTTGAATACGGTTGATAAACTTGTCAACATAGTTGCTTGCCTCCGCCATTTCGGAGCTCCCCGGAAAGTCAAGACGTTTTTTCAAATCGCCATCGCCTTGAGCAAGCTCCTGCGCCACTTCAATCAAGCTCTCAACAGGCTTGACAATACGGCGTTCTATCAGTTTTCCCATCAGGGCCAACAAAACGGCTATAACGAGTCCGCAGAGCACCATCCATTTTAAAAAGTTGGCCTTTAGATCTTCAAAGTAGTCGGCCTTGTTTACTCCCGGGACCACCCACATGTCCCAGGCTGAAATATAACGATAGGCTACAATCTTTTCTTGTCCTGAAGTCGCAGAGAGATATTCGTGTGTTCCGCCCCTTTTATCATGAATGATATGTTCAGCATAGGATTTTCCTGCCAAGCTCTTTCCCTGCTTCTTGGGATGGGAGATCAGTTTTCCCTCGGCATCGATAAGATAAACATACCCGCTCTTTCCTATTTTCATCTCGTTCAGATAAAGCGAAAAACCATCCTTCTTATAGGCATCCTCGTCCTGGTCTGCGATATATTCTATGCTCTTTTGCAGGGTTTCTGCAAGATCCGAAATATCATTCACCATGATTTTTTTGATCTCATATGAAGCGATAATATAGGCAAAAACAACACCCGAAGCGATACTGACAAGAGAGACAATCAAATATAAAATCAACTTGGACTTAATGGTGCTAAGGTTCATTCACTTCCTTAAAATATAATAAATTTCATGTTATCATGCTTTGTCTAAAATATAAATTAACCTTTCTATACGGCGCGCAGCAAGCTCCCAATCGGCTCAGGCTTGGCGTAATAATACCCCTGAGCAAAATCAACGTTCATCTCTTTTAATCTCTTTTCAACCTCTTCATTTTCGACAAACTCGCATATCGTCTTCATTCCCATCACATGGCTGATCTCATTAATAGACTTGACCATAGCTCTATTCACATCGTTCACATCGATGTCATAAACAAAGGCTCCATCGATCTTCAAATAATCCACCGGAATGTTTTGCAGATATGAAAAAGAGGAGAGACCCGATCCAAAGTCATCTAAAGAAAACTTACAACCAAGATCGTGCATCCTTTTAATAAAACCCAAGGCCACGGTAAGATTAGATACAGCCGCTGTTTCCGTGACTTCAAAACAGATGGAGCGATACGGTACCTTGTAGTATTCAAACAGCCTTTCGATAAAAGCACTTAGCCCTTCATCGTTCAAAGATGTTCCCGAAAGGTTGATGCTGAAGTCATACGACTCGACGCTGTTTGCATCTAATTTGACATACTCTTTAAATACCTCTTCGATGACCCATCTGTCAATTTTCTGCATCATTCCATAGCGTTCTGCAGGTGGTATAAAAGCCATAGGCGAGATTACTCTACCGTCATTCTCTTCCAAGCGGACCAGGACTTCATAATGCTTGGTTCTTCGGCTCTTATCTGTTAGCGATCGAATAGGTTGCACGTATAGACGGAATTTTTCTTCTTCCAATGCCTGCGTAAGCTTGGCAAGCCACTGCATCTCACCTCGGCGCTCCTGCACCTTTTTGTCATCACGAGCGGCAACATGAATACAGTTACGACCCTTCTCTTTGGCCTGATAGCAGGCCGCATCTGCCGCAGAGATAATATCGACTATGGAACAGGGCTCGTCTCTTTCAATCGGCACTATTCCCATACTCGCACCCACGACAAAAATCTTGCCCTCATAGGAGAAGCGATACTCTTTGATAGTACGCAGTATTTTACCGGCCATTTTTTCCGCTTCGGCTAAGCTTTTACCCATAAACAAGATCCCGAACTCGTCTCCGCCCAGACGGGCGACAAGATCCCGCTTATCCACGCCTTTTTGCAAGATAAGTGCAATATGTTTCAACAGCTCGTCCCCAGCTGTATGGCCGGAGGTGTCGTTGACAATTTTAAACTGGTCCAGATCAACATAACACATAATGTTTTGACCTATTGTATTGGATGAGTATTTCATGGCAAAGGCCAAACGCTTTTCAAACTCATATCGGTTATACAGACCTGTAATGCTGTCATGGACTGCCAGGTGCTGAAGCTCTTTGGTACGCGCCTTGATCTCATTTTCAAGATTATAAGAGTGTTTGTGAAGACGGTCATTGAGGTTTTGGTTCATGAAGTCCGCACGCGCGAGGGAATCCGCATTGAGTGTCACCTCATGTCCAAGGGCAAAGAACAGGGCAATGACAAAGATAATATTGATGCGAACAAGGAGAGGGTCTTCGATAAACAGGAACATCAAGACCGAGAAGCCGATCATAAAGGTAAAAAGGTTCAGATGCATCCCCATACAGGATTTGACATTAAGCTCGCAATAGCTGCAACGCTCATAAGGCTTAAACCCGTTTCGAGCCAAGACGCAGTTTTTGTTGACCTTTCCCTCTTGTTGAGTAAAGAGGTCTCTCTCTTCGCGTACCGATATATTACTCAACCGATACTCCGATCTTTTTCATAAGGGTTTTGTATCCGATGTACACTAATGAAGAGAAGCAAAAACCGAAGAAACTCGATATCATCATGGCTATCCCCATAAATGAAGCCATCATCCAAGCCCCTAAAGGCGTAACGGTATGGAGATAGAGGATAAAGCTTCCTCCGGCAATTCGCAGGAGATCTTCAAAAATTTCTGCCAGCCTATAGGTGATATATGAGTGTGCATATTGGGGCGCCGTACTGAAAAGCGGTGCCCCCAGCAGATACCCCAAGAGCCTAAAAAGCAGGCTTGTCGGAGAGTAGCTTATCGTAGTAAAAAAGCTGATGCCGCTTAGAATAAAAAAAAGATGAACCAATTCAATCGTTTGCGAAAGCACGGCACTCAATATAATCAGACCGAACACCAGACGCTGGAACTGCACATATTCAGCCTTCGGCTGCTTATACTTAAGAAAAATCATATTTTATAATAACTAACAAAGATAAAAGCAAGCTTACGGGCAGGAGAAGAGGATACTCCTGTGGCAGCTACCCTTTTTAGCTTTTAAGGCATAAGGCCTGGAGTACAGTCTGCCTCCGGGTCGTGTCCAGCTTTTTACATCCCGACTCAAAGGCAGCACCCTCACCTACCAGATGGCATTGCCCCTTTGCCCGGGTTATCGCAGTATACAGAAGCTTGGTATTATGCATAATAAAATGCGAAAAGGTGACAGGTATAACGACGCTCTCGTACTCCATGCCCTGGACCTTGTGAATTGTCAGGGCATAAGAGAGAGATAGGTAGTTTTTGAGTTGATCAAAATCGTACTGTACCACCACTTCTTCATTGGGATAAAAGACGAACAATACCTCCTCATCCCTATCAATCTTAAAGACAAGCCCTACCATCCCGTTAAAGACCCTTTTCTCAAACCCTTCATCAGAGTTTTTAAACCCTTCCGGAGTGTTGCAGGGCATATTCTCATTTTTGACATGCACGACCTTGTCCATCAAACGATACTCATACTTCCCCGCCTTCACGTACTCTTTGGAAGAGGGGTTGAAATATTGCTGAAGCACTCTGTTCAGGTTTTCGCTTCCCAAGGTCCCGCCTTTCATGGGTGTTATCACCTGAAAAGCATTAAGATAGCCCGAAATATCTTTTGCTTTTAAAAGCTCCCGGGAATGCGGTATCTCCTCGACAGCCAAATGCATCATAGAGGCCAGTATCCCCTGGGCATGTTTCTCTCTTAACTCCTGTAGCTGCGGTTTTGAAAGCGTGTTTTTAAGTTGGTAGTAGTTTTCAATACTGACCTCTTGAAAATGAAAATCATCATACTCCCCGTAAAACTTGGGTACCTGGCCTTGACGGATCGTATTGGCGACCAGGGCAATGGCCTGCTTCTCACTCTGCCTGTAGAGTTTCGTCAGTTTGACCATAGGAGCAAGTTCCAGATTGATCATATCCGAGAGGACATTTCCTGCGCCGATAGGAGGAAGCTGCCCATCGTCTCCAACGATAATAAAAACTGCCTCATCATCTATCATCTTGATAAGCTGAAAAAAGAGCATCGAGTTTACCATAGAGGCCTCGTCCAGCAAGATGACCTTATAGGGCATCTCCCCCTTCTCTTCATATCGTACGATAAGACTTTGAATGGTAGAGCTTTGGTATCCTGTTGTCTCGGATATCCTCTGTGAGGCTATACCGCTGAGTGCTGTACACATAATGGAGCCCTCACCGGCTTTTTCGGCCATGAGGTCTAGAATCAAGCGCGCAGAGGTTGACTTACCCGTTCCAGCATATCCGACAAGAAGCAGTATAGACGATCCCTCATTCAAGATCTCTACCGCGCGTCGCTGTTCGTCTGAAAGTCTAAACCCGGCCTTCTCTTCCCGCTGAGTTATAAAGGCATTCAGCTCTTTTTTGATCTCTCCGAAATCTTGCTTGCACTTCTTCTTGATAAAACTAAGGATCTGATCTTCTGCATAAAAATAGATATCGGGAGCAAGAAGTTCTCCAAACTGATGAAGATGCCCCTCATGTACCATCTCCAGGACTATCTTCTCGTACAGTTCATGCCTGTTGAACAGGGCGAGTTCTTCGTCCAAACGCTCGTATAAAACCGTTTTAGGGATACAAGAGTTCCCCTGCATATCGCAGAGTTCGCGAATAAGATAATTGGCTGCGGAATGCAGGCGGTTTTCATCTAGATCCCCTACCCCCATTTTTTTTGCGATCTCGTCTGCGCGTTTAAAGCCTATGCCCTTGATATGGGTCAGGACGTAAGGGTTATTTCTGATCTTTTCTGCGGGATTAGAGACCTCTTTCAGCTGAGTCGCTATAAGATGGATCATAGCCGAGCTCACCTCGTAGGGGGCGAGAAACTCTCCGAGTTCGCGAACAGAACGAAACTGTTTCCAGCTTTTCTGTATACGCTCCAGCTTCTTCTCTTTGACCCCCTTAAACTCCAAGAGTTTCTCTATATTATTATCCAAAACATCAATCAGCCCCTCCTGCCCAAACTTCTCGATAAGCTCTGCAGTAAGTTTTTTGGTAAAGCCCTTTACCACGCGGTTCAGAAAAAAAAAAAGTTCGGACTGGTTGACTTTGACGGAGGTGCACTTAAAGGTAGAACCATGTTTCTTATGCTCGACATACTCCCCTTCAAGGGTAACAGCAGCACCTTTAAGGCTCTCGATAGGAGCTTCCACATACTCGCCGGAAACCTTAGTCTTATCGCTCAAGACGGCAATAAAAAAACTTTCGTTTTCGTAGATTATGGTGTCAATCTGTCCGATGAGTTTGTTGGGTGAATTCATGAAATGAATTGTACTACAAGAACTGTTTTATAGATATAAAGTTGACTTTTTGACAGAAAAATATTTATAACACAGTATTGTGCTAGAATCATTCTTAAAAATAAGTGAATAAAATGAAGCATGTTATATATCTTGATACATCAGGATTGAATTATTTAGCAGATAACGTTAAAGATTTTGAATTTCTTTCAAAGATGAAACAAACATTAAATTTTGAACTATACTTGTCTCCAATTAGTTTATGGGAAATTTTGCTTAATACTGATGATGGAAGAAAAGATTATTTAATTTATTGGGCGCAATTTAACTGTGCTAATAATTTAATTAAATCACCAACAGAAATAGTTTTAGAATTCATCAAATTAGACTGTCCCTTGAGAGATAAAAAACAATTTATTAATAACCCACATACAGACATGGAACTTGGAGTTACTTGGCAAAATATACATGGGAAAATTGATAAAACGATTCCTATTAACTTAGATGAACTCAAGAAAAAAACAAAGCCTATTAGGGACTTTTCAAAGAAATTAAAAAAAATCATAAATGATATATGTGATAAGGAATATTCAAACTATGAAAACGATCCTTTTCATCTTGCCATGCATAAAGTATTCAAAAATCTCAATCACTCAAATTCACCATCAAAGGAAGATGAACGACTTGTGAAAATATCGCTTATATTTTTATTTTTTATTATTTGTATAGGTATTGAACTTCAAAATAATTTACTCCATTTATTTTGGAAGAAATTGAAAATCACAGATCCATTTGAAAAATTAGATTATTTAATAGACAATTACCCATTATTATTAAATAGAGGGCCTTTAGTTGAAATGGCTAAAATGGCTGACAAACAATTAGAAATGAATAATTCTAAAAGTAGAGGCTTATTACACGATTGTTTTCATTCAGTTTATTGCTATTACACTGATAGTCTAATAACGGGTGATGAGCATTTTAGAGCATTAAGAGAAAGTACGAAAGACACGATATTTAATCGTATTATAATGACGGATGAATTAGACGAAATATGGAATAATAGAATCGTATAATCAATTTAAATTGCTAAACCATAACACTATTTTTATAATGTTCCCATCATTTTTTTCTCCGCAAAAAAACGAAGCAAAAAAGCTCTCTCAACGGCTTCGAGTCCGACACGCTGTCGGATGCCTTCCTCCAAGAATAAATTATCCTAAAAACTCAAAACTCGCTTTGCTCAGACAGTTGAGTTTTCTTTACGGAGAATTTCTTCTCTCCCTCAGCTCTGTAGAGGTTTCGACGGGCATCAAGCGGTGACGCATTCATTTATTCAGAAGCTAAGGCTTCTGTGAAACTTCCTCGACACATAATATTCATTATGTTTAAAGAGCTTGGGCAGGGATAAATGCCTTAGCATTTACATCTCTATTAATGCGTTACCGCATAAACGTGTCAGAGCATCTGCAAAGCCGAACGTAGAGTTACTTTTAGCGTTAAGAAAACTCAACTGTTTGAACGAAGTGAGTTTTGAGTTTTTAGATAAAAGGAGCTCGGAGTGAGGGTACTCGGTAGCTACCGAGCTTGAAGCTGCGGAGAGAGCCTTTTGGTTCTTTTGGGCGGAACCAAAAGGACAGACACGTTAAACAAAAGTAATTAGGTTAATCTATTTGAAATTTAAAAAGAAAGAAGAGAAAAAGTTGCTTAATTTTTAGCAACTCTCTCATTACGCTCAGCTTCCTGAGCCTTATACAACTCGGCACACCCCTTAGATAGATCACGAATCTGCAAGATATAGTTTGCACGTTCCGTTGCAGAGATCGCCTTGCGGGCGTCAAGCACGTTAAAGGTGTTTGATGCCGCCATGCACAAGTCGTATGCAGGAAGAGGAAGACCTGCACTCAAGGCCGCCTTGCACTCTTTTGCTTTCGCATCAAAGTCGGCAAACAGCATGCCCGTATCGGCTACTTCAAAATTATATTTTGAGAACTCTATTTCGCTCTCTTTGTGTATATCTCTATAGAGTGTCTTGCCGTGCTCATTCTCATTCCATACAATATCGAAAACAGAGTCCACCCCTTGAAGGTACATCGCCAAACGTTCTGTCCCATACGTGATCTCAACGGCAACAGGGTCACAGGCGATTCCGCCGACTTGCTGAAAGTAAGTAAACTGCGTCACTTCCATTCCGTTAAGCCACACTTCCCAACCGAGTCCCCAGGCACCAAGTGTCGGAGACTCCCAGTTGTCTTCCACAAAACGGATATCATGCTCTTTCAGATCAAGGCCAAGGTATTCCAGACTCTTAAGATAGAGCTCTTGGATATTATCCGGGCTGGGTTTGATGAGAGCTTGGAATTGATAGTATGAGCCTAATCGGTTCGGGTTTTCACCATAACGTCCGTCTGTCGGACGGCGGGATGGTGCCACATAGGCCACCGACCACGGTTTTGAGTCCAACGAACGCAGAAAGGTCGCCGGATGAAAGGTTCCTGCACCCGCTGAAACATCGTAAGGCTGAACGATATTACAGCCTTGTTCTTTCCAGAACATCTGAAGTTTTAAAAGTAAATCACTAAAGGTAATCATTAATATACTCCAAGAGCAATAGAATCTGCCCTATATAAAATTGCGCGTATTATACAGAAGATATAGTATGAAAGGGCTTATACGTTATACTTCATCAAAAAGCTCAAAAGCGAGCGTCCCGCGAAGGAAGAGAATGTCAAACAAACTTCTTATTATCTGGAGCACTGAAGAGATCGAAGTTGCCAAAAAAATGGTCCTTCTGTACTCTAGCGTCATCTTGCCACGCTCTTATTGGGATGAGGCGATTTTAATGATCTGGGGACCTTCTGCCAGGCTCCTGAGCAAAAACAGGGAGCTTCAAGAAAAAGTAAAAGAGATCGCTTCTACGGGTGTCAAACTTCAGGCATGCGTAGTCTGTACAGATGAGTATGGAGTCTCGGATACACTCGAAGCCTTAGGCGTAGAACTTATACACACGGGAGAGATCTTGACTCAAGCACTTAAGAGTGATTGGAAGAGCATCACCTTTTAGATGAAAAACGGGACAAACATCCCACCTCATCTATAAAGAGTTCTTAGAAGATCCTGCACTATCACCCATTACCGGCTTTCGAATGCTCCGAGATCAAGACAAAGTTTTAATCTATTAAAGATTTGACCAGGAAGAGAACCCTTCGTGGTCATTCACTCTTAGATCAGCTTATCTCGCACTCGACATCACCGGACTTTCTATCCTCTATTGAGATCTCTTCACGCCATGGCTGATTGTTATTAATTCCTTCCTCAGGAAGCTTATATAAAGAACTGCTGGTAAAATGTTCACGGTATTCGTCAATGAACGGCAAGTCCCAGACAATACACTCTTCCGTAGGGCAGGCTGCCTGACAGGCCGGAGAGTCATGGTCACCCACACATTCGCTGCATTTCTCGGGATCTACGTAGTAAATATCCTCACCCGTCGGGTTATCCTCATCATCTACGATTGCTTCTGTTGGACACTCATCTAAACATGCATCACACGAGATACATACATCAGTAATACGTACTGCCATTTTTTATCCTTCAAAATTAATTTCAAGATTATAATATCGGCATCTCTTTTAATACGCAATTAAACATTTTTAGTAGTTTTGTTTTCAATGATTCGTGCGGCATCTGTTTCTAAAAACTTTCTAAAGAGCTTAAGGAAAACCCATAAGGAAAAGAGCGGTAGAAGTACGCTTTCAACAATAAAAACGGCTATCAGGGACAACATATTATGAATAGCCAATTCAAACTTCTCCTGCAGGGTTTTCCATAACAGTTCCATTTTAATACGGAAATCTTCGACCCGCTGTGAAAGATTTAAAGATTCCAGCCAACTCGGTTCATTGAGTCTATCGTTCTGGTGCATCTTTTGGACTATGGCCTCTGATTGGACCTGCGTGAGTTCTAAGGATGTTTTTGCCTTCTCATACCTGTCTTCAAGAACATAGGTATATACACCCTCGTTAAACAGCACAATGAGAGGCACAAGAAAACGTAACAAGGAGAGTAGTACAAAGACCTTGAAGATCAGATTGAACACCTTTTTATGCCATAACTTACGAAACCACAACATAAAGAGCAAAGGTAAAACCGTTGTAGCCAACAGAACTTCTATCGCCCGGGTCTGGCCAAGGTGAAGCATAATCTCCTGAACACCCAAAGAGACAGAACTCAGCAGCATTATCCACGAAAAACGCTCCACCATGTCATTCATGGGATCAACGATCTCTCCTACCGAGAAGTTGACACCGACTCCCGCGGGTGTAGCATAAACCTCAGTACCTTGAACGACAGATATCACGCCGTTTAAAGCTCTCGCGATAGCAAACACCGTAACCGCACGCGTAAAAGCCCTGTCAAGCTGAGTCGTACTTATACGATCGAGGACCTGAACAGAAGAGACTGCTACCAAAAGAAGGAGGACGAGTGAGACAAGTAGTTTTTTATACATCTTAAATTATACATTATTTCCCTAAAAGTTTCCATCACGGACACTCATAACACCAAAATCTACAGTATGAAAAGAGTATCGTCTCCCTCTAAAACCGACCAATCCGCACCAATTTCTTTTCATAAGAAAACTTTATGCTAAAAAAGGGTTCAATATAACAATGCACTATGACAAAAGGATTTCAGATGCAAGATAAAGAATTAGATTTTTTTAAAGAACAACTTCTTGATGCAAAAGAGCATATCCTCCAAAATGTCGACCTAGCCTCCAAGGAGTTAAATCAGCTTCAGACTCAGGAAAACAATGATGATATGGACTTTGCGTCCATGCGCAGCGATGCCATGATCGAACAGGTCATTTCGGATCAGCAAAAGTCAGAACTAGCGGATATCGAACATGCCTTGGAACGCATTGAAAAAGGCACTTACGATACCTGCGAGATGTGTTCCGAAGAGATAGGCATAGCCCGCTTAAAAGCCAAACCCTATGCTAAATTCTGTATGGCATGTCGCCCCTTGTACGAAAAAGTACAATAAGAAGTCTCTTCTGATAACATTTAAACATTCATTGGCTATCATTTGTCCATACTTTTTAAAATGAGATTATATGCAAAACAACAATATCATTCTTATGGGCTTCATGGGCGTGGGAAAAGGCTCTCTGGCACGCGAACTTGCTAAACAGACGGGACGTATTAGTATCGATACCGATGACATTATCGAGAGCATGGAAAACACAAAGATCAAAAAGATCTTTGAACAAGAAGGAGAGGATTATTTTCGAGAAAAAGAGAAAAATCTCTCCGTCTGGCTTGAGACCAGTGTAAAGAACAGCATCATCTCTATCGGCGGAGGGTTTTATCATGTTGAAAACCTTAAAAACATTGCCCACGTCATCTATCTTGAGTCCTCTTTCGATGCTATCCTGGACCGTATCAACTCTTCTGAAAAGTCCAAGAAGAAGTTCAAGAAACGCCCTCTTTTGCAAGATATGGTAAAGGCAAAAAAGCTCATCTCCCAACGCCATCCGAAGTATATGGCCAGTGCAGACAGTGTCATCCAGACGGCAGGAAAAACTTCAGTACAACTAACTGAAGAGATCATAGATCTCTTAAAGTTGTAAGACCAAGTATAATAACTTAGTTAAAATATTTTCTTTACAACAATCCCTGAGAATGACTTCAGATCTATAGAATCGCCGTCTCAAGTGAGCTCATTAAATTAAGCTGGAGACCTCCAGCCGAGCTGAATCGACTTTTTGATTTGCTCAAAGCTCCTGTATCCCTTTAGGACACTGAGGTGTCCCTCTTCATCGATAAAGACTAAAGAAGGAAAAGAGTTTGCTCCCATCGAACGGGCCTTATAACTATCTTCTTTTGTTTTATCCTTCATCTCCTGACTTAAAAAAAGTGCCTTGAACCCTGCCTTGTCTATTCCCTCTTCCTCCGCAATACTCATTATCTGTCTCTTATACACATCTCCGAGCCCACGAGACCCACATTGATCT